>JBEGRN010000015.1:0-22319 GCA_041180425.1 Verrucomicrobiota bacterium | reverse complement strand
GAATTAGAAAAGTAATTTTACTATGCGTAAATTGTGCAACTTTCCCTATGACAGTCGCTCAAACCTGGCCAAAACCATCTCATGATCACCCTTCACTGAGAGCGACTCGAGGATTCCTTCTGGTGATCATGGGCACATGGAAACACTCGTTCCCATCCCGAACACGAAAGTTAAGAATGTAGCCGCCGATGGTAGTGCAGCCACGCTGCTGTGCGAGAGTAGGTCGTCGCCAGGTTTACGGACCCCGGTCACCGCAAGGTGGCCGGGGTCCTCTCATTTCCGGGGGTCGCCCATGTCCCCCAGCCCTCCGCGGCGCCGGCTCTAGCTGCTTCCCAGCTCATCCGACGTCGCGCGCAGGCGTGTCCACCGGGGGCTGGCGTCCGCGTCCCCCTCGAAAGGCACTGATATGGATTGGCGGGACGCGGGCAGGGGCGATCCAGCTACCTGGCTCACCGGCTCGTAGATAAGGTTCGAGGGCAGGCGACTAGGCGTCCTCGAACCGTCCGTCTGGTTCCGGCCTGCAGCGCGTGCGCGTAGGTTGCCCGTGCCGATGCCTAGGCGGCGTGGGCACGGGCTGCGCGTTGTCGCTAGGGCTTAGCGTCGCGCCGCGAGGTCGCCGAGTGTGACCTGCGAATCGGCGGTCTGCAGCAGGCGTTGCTCGATGAGGCCGACTTCCTGGGCGGCGGGGTCGCTGCGTAGGTCGGGCTCGCCTGCGTCGTTGTCCGAGTGAAGGTCGACGATGCCCCAGAGCTGGCCGACGGTCATCGCTTCGAGCGGGCGGGCCGGGCGGTGGCCTTCCGTCCGGCTTTCCATGGCAAGTAGGCCGGCCTCGCGCAGCATCTGGAGGCAGCCTTCGGCGACGGTGCCGGGGATGCGCGCGATCTCGGCGATGTCCTCGGCCCGCGGGCCGGCTAGACCGCCGCGGTAGCGTCGCAGCGTCTCGGCCACGCAGACGAAGGCGAGGGTGCGGCGGGCGCGGTGGCTGAGGCTTTCCCAGGCCTTGTGGCGGGCGAGGGCCCGCCGGTGTTGGTAGGCGAAGGCGACCTGGCCGCCGATGAGCACGAAGAGCCAGGAGAGGTAGGTGCCGAACATCAGGACTAAGATGATGCTGAGCTCGCCATAGAGGTCCTGGAACTGGGAGACCTTGCCGACGTAGAGGGCGGCGAGGTGATGGTTGGCCGTGATCAGCAGCGCGATGGCGGTGCCCCCGATGAACGCCGCGCTCCAGCGGACGCGCACGTTCGGCATCATCCGGTTGAAGATGGCGAAGGCCAGCGCGAGCAGGCCGAGCGAGACGAAGAACGGGCCGCTGCCGGCGATGAAGCCGATGAGCTCTTCACCCCACGGCAAGCGGATGAGCCAGTCGCCCAGCCAGTTGGTGCTGTCGCCGAAGGTCTTCGCGAGCGCCGCCATCGACAGCATCGTGATGGTGGTCGCGCCGATGAGGAAGAAGAGCACGAGGAAGAGCAGGTAGTTCGCGAAGCGGTCGCGCCAACTGCGGCCGTAGCGCACGCCCCAGATGCCGTTGAGCGCGTCTTCGACGCGGCTGAGCATGAGCACCGCGAGCACGAGGATTAGGCCCAGACCGACCACGCCCGCTTGGCCGTTCGCGGCGTTGGCCAGCAGGCGATCGACGAAGAGGTCGAGCTCCGCGTTGATGTCGCGTAGCTGCTTGGGACTGCTCGTCGTCGGGGCTCCGGCGCTCGTTGGCGTCTTTGCGGCGACCTGTGGGACGACGTACTCGATGCCGGCGACGATAGCCTGCTTCGCCGGGTTGTCGCCTTGGTTGCCGGAGCGCGTGAGGATGTAGCCGGAGACCGTGAGCGCGAGCGCGAGGATCGGCCCGATCGACATCAGCGTGTAGTAGGTCAGCGCCGCCGACTGTTGTGGGAGCCGATTGCTGAAGGTGCCGTGCCAGCAGGTGGCTAGGATGCGCCAGGTGGCCTTGAGCGCGCCACGCCAGCCGCGTTCCGCGAGCGCCGCCGGCGTCCAACAGGCGGCCAGGAGGCCGGGGCGGGGCGTCTGGGTGGGGGAAGCTTCCGTCTGGCCAGGTTGCATCAGGGCAGGGTGGACGCCCCGCGGCTCCGGGGCAATCCTGCGGGTAGGGGTGAACACCGTGAGCAACACCAACAACTGGCGTTTGCGCCTCCCCTGCGCCGAGTTTTTCTCCCTAGGGTGTTCACCGGGGCTTCCTTCATCAAAATTTCGTCAAAAAGGACGATTGTGAATAAAGTTGGTTCCCCAAGTGACGAAATGTCAGTGGTTTGCGTAAAAACCCTACATTTAGTGTCGAATTTCATTTGCACCCCCTACATCTAGTATTATCTCCAGTGCATACCACTTTCCTAGCGGCCGTCCCCGGCCTCTAAATTAGCCCTTTTCGCCCCCCTCTCCTCCATGGAAACCATTACGATCACCGTCGGTAAAAAGACCTTCGTCCTTGATAAAACCAAGGCCGAAGAAGCCTTCAACAACAAGAAAGTCATCAACGGTCGCCAGACCATGTTCTTCAACATCCTGCCGTTGAAGTACCAGTGGGCCTACGACCTCTACAAGACGATGAAGGCCAACCATTGGGAGCCGGAAGAAATCCCGATGCAGGAAGACTGTCAGCAGTGGCGCGACACCAACGGCAACATCACCGAGATCGACCGCTGGATCATCAAGATGGCCATCGGTTATTTCTCCGCGGCCGAAGGCATCGTCGGCGACAACATCATCCACGTGGTCCGCGAAGTCGTGACCGCTCCGGAGCTCAAGCTCGTGCTCGGCCGCCACGCGCATGAGGAGAACATCCACGCCGACTCCCTGGTGTACATGATCTCCTCGCTCGGCATCAACCCGCACGAGTGCGAAGCGATGTTCGAGGACATCCCGACCATCGCCAAGAAGGCCGCCTTCGTCGTCAACAACTCCCGCGCGCTGCGCCGCAAGCTCGACCTCACCAAGCTCGAGGACAAGCAGGCCCTCGCGCACAACATCTTCCTCTTCGGACAGTGCATGGAAGGCACCCAGTTCTACGGCCTCTTCGGCATGGTGCTCTCGCTCGCCCGCCAGAACAAGTTCCCGGGCATCGGCAACATGTTCAAGTACACGCTCCGCGACGAGTCCAACCACATCGACCTCTTCTGCCGCCTGCTGCTCGCGCTCGTCGAGGAGAACCCGGAGATCTGGACGCCCGCCTTCCGCGAGGAGCTCCGCCAGCTCATGGCCTCCGCCGTGGCGCTCGAGAAGGACTTCATCCGCGACTGCCTCCCGATCAACGGCCTCGGCCTCTCCTCCAAGGAGTTCGAGCAGTACATCGACTACATCGCCGACCGTCGTCTCCGTAACTGCGGCCTCGAGCCGCTCACGACCGATCCGGTCAATCCTTTCCCTTGGTTGTCCGAGATGATGGACCTGAAGAAGGAGCAGAACTTCTTCGAAGGCCGCGTCACCGAATACCAGAAGTCGGCCAACCTAGAAACCGTCAGCGACGACGAGCTCTAAGTCGATTTCTCGCCAAAAGCAGGCGTACCCCCTTTGCGCGCCGGCCTTGGCATAGTTCCTGTTCTTACCACCCCGATCCACTCCGTCCTCCCACCCTCCGCCGCGGGCCTACGCCCGCCGCGACCTCCCTCCTCTTTTCCTTTCCTCCGTTAATCCCTCCGTCCCATGAATCCCGAACTCCCTTTCTTCCGCGAAGACATCGCCCTCAAAAACGCGGTCCGCACCCCTGCCAACGCCAAGCCGCGCTTTAACTGGCGCGAGTCCTTGCCGGCCGCCGCCGCCGGTGCCGCCGGTGCTGTCGGCGCCGACTCCGCCCGCTTCGCCGACATCATCGGCAACGCGCTGACCGACCTCCTCCTGTCCCGCCAGGTCACCGACATCTTCACCGAGCAGAACCGCGCCTTCGTCGCCGCCGTCGCCGGCGAAGTGACCCAGCTCGTCGCCCAGCTCGCCGCGCAGAACGGCGGCCAGGTCAGCGAAGCCCAACTCATCCCCATCATCGAGCGCGCGCTCATCAACAACAACCGCCACGACGTCGCCAAGAGCCTCGTCTTCTCGTCGGACGCCGTCCGCGGCGTCGACGTGCCCGTGGTCACCACGCGCCTGATGCGCCGCAACCACCAGGTCGTGCCCTGGAACCAGGACAAGATCGACATCGCCGTGCGCAAGTCGTTCCTCTCCCTCGGCCTCGATTCCGCTCCGGCCGAACGCGTCGCCGCCGCCGTCACCCGCACGGTCGCCCAGGGCGGCCAGAACATCATCGGCATCGAGGAGGTCCAGGACATCGTCCAGGTCGAGCTGATGCGCCAAGGCCACTACAAGGTCGCCGAAGCCTACATCCTCTACCGCGCGATGCGCACCAAGCAGCGCGAGCAGGAAGCCGCCGTCGCCGCGCCCGTGGACGACCACCAGGATTCGCTCCTGCTCGTCAAGAACGCCGATGGCAGCACGTTCCTCTGGAACGGCGAGGACCTCCGCAAGCGCATCTCCTACGCCTTGACCGGCCTCGACATCGACATGCCGGTCGAAGCCATCGAAGCCGAGCTGCGCCGCGGCCTCTTCAACGAGGTCAGCGAAGCCGACCTCCGCAAGACCGTCGAGCTCAACGCCAAGACGCTCATCGAGCGCGACGCCGACTTCAGCCTCTTCGCGGCCCGCATCGCCCTGTCCT
Organism: Verrucomicrobiota bacterium; assembly: GCA_041180425.1. GTDB lineage: Bacteria > Verrucomicrobiota > Verrucomicrobiia > Opitutales > UBA953 > UBA953. The sequence goes on along the minus strand of JBEGRN010000015.1, from coordinate 17,659 downwards.
ACATCTACGAGGAAGTCCTCGGTTGGAGCATCATGCGCGACGGCGTCGCCAAGCTCCGCGAGTTCCATCGCGCCAAGTTCTCCGCCTACATCGAACGAGGCATCGCCATCGGCCGGCTCTCGGCCGACCTCCGCCGTTACGACCTCGCCAAGCTGGCCGACGCGCTCGACCCGATGGCCGACATGGACTTCGAGTTCCTCGGCGTGCAGACGATGTACGACCGCTACCTGATCATCGACAAGACCGCGCGTCCCCACCGCCGCCTCGAGACCCCGCAGTTCTTCTGGATGCGCGTCGCCATGGGCCTCTTCCTCCGCGAGGAGAAGAACCGCGAGGAGTGGGCCATCCGCCTGCACGCGCTCTACAAGTCCCGCCGCTTCTGCAGCTCGACCCCGACGCTCTTCAACTCCGGCACGCTCCACAGCCAGCTGTCCTCCTGCTACCTCTACAAGGTCGACGACACCATCGAGTCGATCATGATCCGCGGCATCGCCGAAAACGCCTTCCTCTCCAAGTGGGCCGGCGGCCTCGGTGGTTCCTGGACGGCCGTGCGCGGCACGGGGTCCCACATCAAGGGCACCAACGGCGAATCCCAGGGCGTCATGCCCTTCCTCAAGCTGCACAACGACCAGCTCGTCGCCGTCAACCAGGGCGGCAAGCGCCGCGGCTCCGGCTGCGCCTACCTCGAGACGTGGCATAACGACGTCGAGGACTTCCTCGAACTGCGCCGCAACACCGGCGACGACCGCCGCCGTACGCACGACATGAACACGGCGAACTGGATCCCTGACCTGTTCATGAAGCGCCTCCGCGACCGCCAGAACTGGACGCTGTTCATGTCCAACGAGGTCCCCGACCTGCACGAGTCCTTCGGCGCCGACTTCGAGCGCCGCTACGTCGCCTACGAGCAGAAGGCCAAGGAAGGGAAGATCTTCGGCAAGGCCATCCCGGCCGTCGAGCTCTGGAAGAAGATGCTGAACATGATCTTCGAAACCGGCCATCCGTGGATGACCTTCAAGGATCCCTGCAACGTGCGTTCGCCGCAGGACCACGTGGGCGTCATCCACTCGTCCAACCTCTGCACCGAGATCACGCTCAACACCAGCGCCGACGAGACCGCGGTCTGCAACCTGGGCTCGGTCGTCCTCGACTCCCACCTGGATGCGGCCGGCAACATCGACCACGCCAAGCTCGCCGAGACCGTCCGCGTGGCCGTCCGCGCGCTCGACAACGTCATCGACATCAACTTCTACCCGACCAAGGCCGCGGAGGTCTCCAACCTCCGCCACCGCCCGGTCGGCCTCGGCGTGATGGGCCTGCAGGATTGCCTCTACCGCCGCAACGCGTCCTTCGCCTCCGAGGCGGCCGTCGAGTTCAACGACGAGATCATGGAAGCCGTGGCGTTCTACGCCTACGAAGCGTCCTCCGACCTCGCCGGCGAGCGCGGCGCCTACAGCACCTACAAGGGCTCCAAGTGGGACCGCGGCCTGCTCCCGCAGGACACCGTCGACCTCCTCGAAGCCGAGCGCGGCGAGAAGATCGAAGTGAAGCGCGGCGGCCTCCTCGATTGGGCCCCGATCCGCGCCAAGATCGCCAAGCAGGGCATGCGCAACTCCAACGTCCTCGCCATCGCGCCGACCGCCACGATCTCCAACATCGTCGGCAGTTCGCCGTGCATCGAGCCGACCTACAAGAACCTCTTCGCGAAGAGCAACCTGTCGGGCGACTTCATCGAGCTCAACAGCAGCCTGGTCCGCGACCTCAAGAAGTTGGGCCTCTGGAACCAGAAGATGGTCGAGCAGCTCAAGTACTTCGACGGCGAGCTCAAGGAGATCCCCGAGATCCCGCAGGCCCTGAAGGACAAGTACATGACGGCCTTCATCATCGACTACAAGTGGCTCATCGACGCCGCCGCCCGCCGCCAGAAGTGGATCGACCAGGCGCAGTCGCTCAACCTGTTCCTGCCGCGCGCCGAGCTCAAGGCCCTCTCCCACATGTACCAGTACGCCTGGCGCACCGGTCTCAAGACGACCTACTACCTCCGCACGCTCGGCGCCTCGAACATCGAGAAGGCGACCGTCGAAGTGAAGAAGGTCGAAGCCGCCCCGGCGCCCGAGAAGAAGGTCTACACCGAAGCCGAGAAGAACGCCTGCTCCATCGAAGCGATGATGAACGGCGGGACCTGCGAGGCCTGCCAGTAAGCCTCGCCTGCAGCGCGTTCCCCCAGGGCGGCCGAGTGGCCGCCCTGTTCGTTGGGCGCGGTCGAAGGGTTGCCTTTTCAGGTCGGTCGGCTTCCATCGCCGCATGTCTTCCTCTCTGCTGACCTCCGCCGGCGAAGTGCTCATCCGGACCCGCGATGAGTCTTTCGCCGAACTGGCCCGGCGTATCAACGCCTTGGCCGCGCGCGGCCCCGCCACGGTCGCCCTCAGCGGCGGTTCCACGCCCAAGGCCTTCTATGCTTGGGCGGTGGCGACCAAGGCCCTGACCCCGCAGGCCTTGGAACGCATCACCTGGCATGTCAGCGACGAACGTTGCGTGCCCCAGTCGTCGGACGACTCCAATTTCGGGCACGCTGCCCGTGGCCTGCTGGACCCTTTGGGCATCCCCGCTGCCTGCCGTCAGCCTTGGCCGGTGGAGCTGGCTCCTGCCGCCGCGGCGGCCGCCTACGAGCAGGCCTGGCAGGCTCAGCCTGGCCGCGCCTATGACCTTTGCGTGCTCGGCCTAGGGGATGACAGCCATATCGCCTCGCTCTGGCCGCAGTGCCCCCTCATCGGGGCTCCGGCGTTGCCGCGCTTCGTCGCGACCGAGTGGCCGGGCCGCGGCTGGCGCCTGACGATCACGGAGGCGGGCTTGGCGCAATGTGGCGCGGTCGTCGTGCTGGTGAACGGCAAGGCCAAGGCCGCGGCCTTGCTGAGCGTCTGCGCGGGCGAGTTCGAGCCGGCCCGCCATCCCGGCCAAGTCCTGCGCGCGTTGGCGCACAAGGTCACTTGGCTGGCGGATGCGGAAGCGGCGTCGGCGCTGTAAGCGGCGCCGGGTTGGTCTCCACTACGGTTTCCTTGGGCAAAGGTCCCTGCGCCGCGAGGCCGGGGCCGACGACCATGATGAAGCGGCGGGCGGGCGACAGGATCGTCTTGGTCGAGCAATCCGGCGACCACTGCTGGCCGTTTTGGTAGTCGAGCGTGAGATGGGCGCTCGTGCGTTCGGTGGCGACGAAGGGCAAGACGCCGGCTTGGCCTGGGTCGACCTCGCCGCTGGCGTCGTTCAGGCGGCAGCGGAGACGTTTATCCGATAGGTTGAGCAGGCAGGCGGAGCCCCAAGGGAAGACCTCAAGGTCGGCCGGCACGAGCCAAGCTCGCATAGAGGCGGGGTGCTCGCCCTGCATCACGAGGATGAAGCGCCGGCCGGATTTCGGCAGCGGGAAGGTCGCGACGCGTTTGGCTTGGGGGTCGTTGGCTACCCAAAGTTCCACCGCCTCGCAGGGTGGGATGATGGAGTTGGCGATGATGGCGCCGGCTTGCGCCTGCAGTGGGATGGCTTGCTGGGTCGGGCGCGTGACGAGGTGGACCTTGCCGCCCGGGGCGCCTGCCCAGCAGGCCTGAAAAACCAAAGAGCCGTGGGCGCTCGTCTCGTTGGCCAGCGGGTTTGCCGCGCTTTCCTCCGCGCACAAGGGCGCGAGCGCCAAGAGGCAGGCCCAGAGCGACTTCATTTCGCTGTGGGCTTGCCGTTGGCGACCGGAGGAGCAACCGGCGCGACGGGCTCGACGCTTTCGATGCTGCGGCTTTCGAAGAGCGGTCGGCCATCGGCCGAGACGCCTGTCTGCAGGATGAAGACCAGGGCCCGCCGGTTCGGGCGACCGGCGATCTTGGTGCCGAGGATGGGCTCTAGTCCGTCATTGGGCAGCAGCGCCGCCAGCTTGATGTGGCTTGTCTGACGTTCCCGGAACACGACCGGCAAGAGTTCGGAACTTCCTGGCGCTAGCCGGAAGCCCTTGGCGTCGATCTCGCCGGCAAGGGTCGCCGCCGAAAGGTTGACGACTCGGATCGACCCGTAGGGGAAGCGCCCAGCTTCGTAGTCGAAGGCGCGTCCGGCGCAGGTGCCGTCGGGAGCCATCAGCAGCAGCACGCCGACATCTCCGGAGTCAGGCAAGGCCACGGTCGCGAAGGGGGCCCACTCGTCGGCCTTCTCTTTTTTCGCCGGTTCCGGCTTCGGTTTGGCTTCCGGTTTCGGAGGCGGCGTGGTTCCTTGGGCGTAGAGCTTATCCGGGTCGAATTCGGCCACCTTCTGGGCGGCACCCTTTTTGCGGACGATCGTGAGCTGCGCGGCGCCACGGTAATCCTTCGAGAGATCTAGGTTCATCTCCAGCGCGACCACCGGGACGATCTCCTTGCCTTGGACGATGGCGAGTTCGACCCGCTCGGCGGGATTGGCCCACCAAGCAAGACGCAAGACGCACTTGCGTTCAGGAGGCGGTTCCGGCGCCGCGGCCAACGTGAGGGCCGTCGCCAGATAGAGGAAAAGACGCATGGGTTTCAGATGTCAGAGTCGCGGAGCCAGCGGACCGAGGTGATCTTGAAGCGGCGACCGAGCAAGTTGTTGATACGGTTAGCGTCCTTGTTGCGGATCCAGCGTTCCATAATGGGGGAAGTCGCGTAGTTAGTGACCGAAGGCGCACGGTAGCCGCCGAAACCGCCGCCACCGCCCGAGTTGTCGCCCGCCGAGCTGCCGCCGGTCGGGACCGTGATGCTGCTGCCTACGGGCAGGGCGCCTACGGCCACGGTCGGCTCCCTGTCGTCTGGGATCAGCAGTTCAGGCATGCGTTGTACGGTCAGTTCCACCCAGGCTTTGCCCGCGACTTCGCCGTTGGCGTTGAGGCTCTCACCATAGGCGCGGACCACGAACGTGTCGCCTCGGACGGTCAGGGAAGGGCCGATGGCGTTCAGCACCTGCATCTGGAGCAGGTGGGAATGCGAACCTGCCTGGGTCGGGAAAGCGCCGGCGCCAGGGGAATTATTGGCCATGGAGTAGGCCGCCGGGTCAAAAGCCTTGGCCTGCGGGAAGCGTCCGCCGGGGACGGTCGACTTGGTGGCGAAGCCTTCCTTCATCTTGCCTGCGGCGACCGCATAGTCGTTGAGGCCAGAGGCGTCGATGGCCGCCTGCAGCGGGCCCTTCATGCCGGTCGCTTGATTGGTGAGGCGACGGTTGACGAAATCCGCGATGCTCATGAACGGGCCGCGTCGCCGCACCTCTAGGACGATGTTGTCGGCAAGCTTGTCGATTTCGGCGTCGGTCAGGCTATGGAACTTAAGGCCCCAATAGGAGCCGGCGCCCTGCGTGTCCGTGGTGTTGGGCGGGATGCCGAAGCGACTGAAGATGGACGACCCAGATGCGTCGACGCCGCGCAGCGAGGTGAGCATCAGGCGCCAAGCTTCCTTGGAGGTCGAGTTCACGTTGAAAGCGCCATCGTAGAGGAACTGCTTGGCGACGCGTTCGGGGCGGGCGGGGAGTTCGCCGGCTGGGCGCGGGGACGAGGTGGGCTTGCGGTAGAAGTCGTTCTTCAGTTCCGTGTCGCTACGACCATCGCTGAAGCGCCCCCAGACCAGGCGCTTGTTGGCGAGCGGCTTGTTGCCGATGGCAAGGTCGTCCCAGACGTCGGCGAGGCTGGCCTTCTGGTTGCCTGCGGACACGACCGCCGGCGCTGGATTGCGCGTGGAGACGCCGCCGGAGAAGACGTTGCGGGCGACGTTGGGCATGGCCGCATTGGCGCCGGAGAAGTAGTAGCGGTCCCACAAGGCGAGGTTGGCGAGGAAGGCGCTGTCGGTCCGGATGGTGGACGTGTTGCCGTTATCGGTGCCGAAGTCGGCCGTACCGTTGTCGATCGTCCGGATCGGGCTGACGCAGGAGTTCGGCCAGTACAGCGTCATCGTCGTGCTGGGCAGGCCGATGTGCGGGAAGCTGTTGCCGACGGTGTAGGCGGGCTGCGTCGCGTAAGTGCCGAACTGCACATGGCCCAGTCCGGTCAGCGACAGCATCGGGCGCTGGGGCACTTCGAAGAGCACGGTCGCGGTGCGGCCCTCGTTGAGCTTGTAGCTGTTGCCGTAGTAGCCCTTGTTGTCCGACGTCATGTCCACGGGCGTGAACGACCCCGGGTCCTGGTAGAAGCTCAGCAGCATCGGCGGGGACTGCAGCGAGTCGGCGTCCCAGTCGCGCGGGTCGGTGGCGTCGTAGCGCATGTCCGCCACGAGCGGCGAGCCGGTGCCGGCGCCAACCCCACGGCCGTCGCTGGTGGATAGGTTATCGACGTTCCGGGCATCGACGGGCGAGCGCCAGCGTAGGTCCATCACGCCGACGAAGGTGCGTTCGATGTAGGGAGCGTTGGAGGCTTCGCCCGTGCGGGTGATCGTCTTCTGGGCGAGGACCTTGCGGGCGCTGAGCGCATCCGGATAGAAGCAGGTGAAGAAGCCCGTGCGGTTGATGAGGCCCTCGTCGGAGCCGTCGCACTCGGCGTAGTTCTCGCCGCCCCAGACCTTCGTCAGCGGGTAGGTCGCGGAACCGTTGTCCCGCTTGTAGTGCATGAGATTGTAGTTGATGAACAGCCCGTCCCAGTACCCGCCGGACGCGTCGTTTCCGTTCGAGTTCGACGCCGAGGTCGGCACCCAAGCCGCGTACATGCGGCTCACGATGGGGTACCCGCCGGTGGCGGTCGAGACGCTGCCGCCGTCGCCAAGGATGCGGTAGTAGTGGCGGGCCTTGTCGGGGTCGTAACTGCGGCCGGACCGGATGATCGATGCGCCGTTGTTGGAGAGGCCCGTGTTCGTCGAACCTTCGCAGCCGATGACGACGACCTCGCCCGGGTTCATCCGCAGGACGGAGCCCTCATTGGCGACCCAACGGATGGCGAAGGAGCGGTTGAACCCGTTGGTCTGTGGGTAGAACACGCCATTGGTGAACGACAGGCCGTTGGTGTTAACCCCGGTCAGGTTGAGGGCTTCTTCGCCACCGGTGGCGGGGTTGATGCGCGAGAACGTCAGAGCCAGTGGGTAGTATTTGTTGAAGTACGCGCCGAAACCGGTGAATTCGAGCGCCACGTTGTAGGGGTTGTGCAACGTGATGATGGGGTCGAAGGTCACGCCCAACGTGTCTTGGTTGTAGATGACGCCCCAACGTTGGGTGTGGCGCAGGATCGTCGGGGCGAGCTTCATCGCCGTCGGCTGTGGGAATTGGCCGCCCGCGGTGGACCACCAGACTTTCGAGAACTGGTGGGGCTGGTACGTCGTGCGGACCCAATTGCCGCCACCATAGTTGAGCATGCGCGCCTTGCGGTGCAGGATGCCCGCGTTGTATTTCTCGCCGAGGTAGGCGGGCCCGGAGGGGTCGCCGATGCAGCTCCAGCCCGTCACGCCGGAGCTGTAGGTAAACGGCTCGGCCGTGCGAGCGAACCAAGCGTCTGCGGAGCTGGCCGGCTGGCCGCGGGCGCCGGTCGACTCGAGCTCGCGCTTGTAGAGGCGGTAGAAGTTGCGCATCAGCAGCCAAGTCGGGCCGCGGACCGTCCAGTCGTCGCCGGTGTAATCCTTGGCGCCGTTGGCGAAGGTGGCCGTGGCCGGGACCGAGCGAGGGCCTTGGTCGATGAGCGCCTGGTTGGAGCCCGTGGGCGGCGGCACCGCGGAGGGACCGCTCGTGTTGTTGGGGATCGGGGCTTCGAACACGAAGCCGAGCTTGTTGCTCGTGTCGCCCCACTCGGCGAACGACGGCGTGTTCGCGGCGGAGAAGCCGAAGGCGCCGGCCAGGTTGATGACGTTACGGTCGCCCGGGGAGCCCGGGCTGTCGTGGAACTCGCCGAGGAGCTTGAAGTCCTCATGCGGCAGCTCGAAGGCGATGGAGAGGTCGGTGCGGAGGCCGCCGTTGTAGGTGTCGGAGAGGACGCCGAAAGAGCGCAAGGTGACGTCCCCGTAGTATTTGGCGACAGCGTCGGAGGCGAGGGTGCCGTTCGCGGCGTTGGCGGTCACGCCGGCCGCCCAAGCGCCAAGGTCGTTGCCGGTGTTCGCGAAGGAGAGCTTGGAGCCGCCGACGGAAGCGTTGTCGGCGTCGGACCAGAGTTTGAAGTTCGGCCACGCCAAGGAGGTGCTGCCTCCGAGCGTTTCTTGGCCCGTGCGGCGGGCCGCACTGTAGAGGTAGCCCTTATCCCAGACGCTGGGAGATGACGTGTAGGATTCGGTGAGGTTGACCTTCGCCTTGATGCTTTCGTCGCCGGTCCACCAAGCATAGTTGCCTAGCGGAGCGTCGTTGACGCCTGCCCCGGGGAGCGGCAACGGGGGGATCTTGACGCGGTTGTCGATCTTCGGGTCGCGGGCGATAGTGCCGTAGGCGAGAAGCGGAACGGCGCGGACGGAAGCGCTCGCGGCGGTGGCCGCGCTCTTCAGCAGCTGGTCCATCGGGAGGGCCTCGCTGGCCTTCAGCAGCCGGTTCGGCACCATGTTGGCCACCGCCGAACCTGTGCTGGGATCGGCTGAGACGAGGTAGCCGAGGAAGAGGCGCTTATCGGGGTCAGTCACCAGCCAATCGCGTACCTTCGATTGGTCGGCTCCACCGGTTGCCCAGACGCCCGTCCAGCTGCGTTTGTCCTCGGCGACGGTGGTGGCGGCTTTGCTTTGGAGGTAAGTGTTCAGCGACGTGCCCGGTTTTGTGCCGTCGAGCAGGTCCATGCGTGCGGTCACGCGTTGGTCATGGCCGGCGAGAGTCTGGAGCTGGGCGACGGCGAGGCGGGCGGCCACGGTGGCGTTCATTCGCGCCCGCAGGTAGGCGGAATGCGTGGTGGCTAGTCGGCTCTCCACCTGGAGGAAGGCGGCCAGCACGATGACTAGCATCACCATCGCCGCCATGATGGTTAGCGAGAGGACGAGCGAAAAACCTCGCTGGTGCGGTCGGGGCATGGGGAAAACTTAAGCCGCCCCCCTCTTGATACAATCGGTAAAAGAGACGGCCTTCACGCTATTGCGTGAAGGCCGTCATAAAGCACTGCGGTTATATTACTTCACCGCTTTGGCATTCGCTTCGCCCTTGCCCTTGCCGTTGCCAGCAGGCGCGACGGGGGGCGGCGGGACCCCGTTGGGGTAAGGGTTCACGTCCAAGATGCATTGGCTCTGGTAGCGTTCGTCTTCCGAGCCGTTCTTCTCGACGATGAAGAAGAGCGTGCGGAACGTCTTATTTAGGATGACCTTGGTCGAGTAGAGGACCTTTTGTTGGCCGTCGGCTTCGAGCGCCGCGACGGCGATCGCCGCGGTCGTCCGTTCTTCGAACTTCTTGGGGCAGTGGCCGGTCTGGCCTGGTTCCGTCATGAAGACGGCTCCGTCCAGCGAGCATGCGATGCGGGCCCGGGAGAAATTCACGAGCTTGAGCGTGCCGTAGGGGAAGGCCTCTACGCCGAAGTCGAAGGTCTTCGTGAGGCAGGAGTCGTCGGCTTCGTTCGGGATGAGCAGCACCCCGAGGTCGGTGTCCGTCGGGTTGAGCGCGATGGTCGCGTACGGCACCCAGCCGAACTTGGGTTTCCCGTCCTTCTCGGTCTCGCCGGTGGTGACCTTCTTCAGGAGTACCGCGTTCACGTCGCCCTTGTAGTCGATGGGGTTGCTGAGCGACATCGGGTTGGGCGACACAGGGATGCGTTCGCGGCCCATCTGCAGCGCGAGCTCAGGGACCTTGCGCGGGAAGTTCCACCAGGCGAAACGGAGGGCGCAATGGCGTGATTCCACCTTCGGCGCGTCGGCCGCCGGCAAGGGAAGGACGCCGACGCAGAGGCAGGCAAGGCAAAGACGTAGGAAGGTCATGGGCTTAGATTTCGTTCGCGTTCAGCCAGCGCGTCGACGTCGCCTTGAAGCGGCGGCCGAAGAGTCGGTTGATGTTGCCCGTCTGGGCGGTGCCGGTGGCGAGCGGGTTGCGTTCGAAGTGGTCGACGATGGGCTTGGTGTCGTAGTCCGACGACGGCGAGCCGTCGTTGTTGCGGTAGTTCTGCTTGCGGCGGTTAGGCTCGACCCAAGCCGGGCCGACGAAGTCCGTCGTGCGTTGGACGATGACCTCGACCCAAGCCTTGCCGATGGGGTTGCCCGCGTTGTCGAGGGCTTCGCCATAGGCGCGGACCACGAAGGTGTCCGAGCGTGCGGTCAGGTTGGGCCCGATCGAATTGAGGACGTCCTTCTGCGTCACGATGCCGGGCGCGCCGAGGCCGGCGATGGCTGAGCCTTGGCTGTTGTCCTTGCTGAGGGAGCGCAGCGTCGGGAAGCGGTCTTGCGCGGGCAGCGGGAGGTAGGGGTCGGACATCGGCGCGCCGGGGACGGCCGCGAAGGTGCCGCCGGCGTTGCTGATCGCCTGGTCGTTGAGGTTGGTCGAATCGATGGCGGCCTGCAGCGCGCCCTTGAGCCCGAAGTTGTCCGAGGCGACGAGGCGGCGGTTGACGAAGTCGGCCAAGGACATGAACGGCCCGCGCTTACGCACTTCCTTCACGACCGCGGCGGCGAGGGTGTCGATCTCCGCGTCGGTGAGCTCGCGGTAGGCGGTCCAAGGGTTGTTGGCCCCGTCGTTGTTGCCGAAGGCGCGGGCGAAGCGGGTGAGGGCGGTACCCGTGGAAAGGCCGGAGGCATCGGGGAGCTTCTGGCCGCGCAGCGAACCGAGCACGGCCTTCCAGGCGGCCTTCGAGGTCGAGTTCACGTTGAAGCCGCCATCGTAGAGCGCGTTCGTCGGGATGTACCCCGGGTGCCGTGTAGGCCACGCGCTTGTTGGCCAGCGGGTTGCTGCCCTTGTCGAGCGCATCCTTGATGCCGGCGATCTTCGTGAGGTCGGTCACGCCGTTCGCCGTAAGGGCGAGGGCTTGGTCGGCCTTCACCTTCGGGTCGACCGGCAGGTTGGGCCCGCTGGGCCAGGACGAAGCGGTATCGCTATAGGAGGGGACCTGGGCGTTGAGTCCGCTGAAGAAGTAGCTGTCCCAGAGGGCGAGGTTGGCGGCGAACGCGTCGTCGGTCCGGACGTTGGCGTTGTGGCGGACGATGCTGGAGCCCATCGCCTTTGCGACGTAGCCGTGTTCGATCACCGCTTCCTCTCCGCTCTTGGTCCCGGGCCAGTCGCAGACCTTAGTGAGGTTCTTGATGCCCGGGTGCGCGAAGGAGGCGCCGACGGTGAGGTCCGCTTCGGTGCTCGTTTGGGCCGTCGCGGCATCGCCTAGTTGGGCCAGCGAAAGTAGTGGTCGGCGCGGGATCGGGAAGAGCACCACGTTGCTGTTGCCACCTTGGCCGACGAGCACGCTCTTGCCCCAGTAGCCGCGGTTGCGTCCGGAGTTGTCGAGATCGTACATCTTGTTCACGCCCAGCTGGTCGACGGCGCGTTGGCTCATGATCCAGTTCGCGGGGGCATGCGTCTTGCCGTCATAGGCGAACATGAACGCCTGGGAGGCGCGCGTGCTGAAGACGTAGGGCGACATAGGGGCGAAGCGCATCTCCTCCGGCGTCTTCATGCGGTCGAAGTCGCCGCTAGGCACGTACGTGCTGCTCTGCGGGTACCAGTTGTTGCCCGCGTAGGTCTCCTTCGCGCCGCGCGCGAGCATGTCCAGGATGAAGAACTTCTGCTTGTCGACCGCGCTGCCTTGGTTGGCCCAGGCCGCTTGGTTCTGGCCGGCGAAGCGAAGGATCGTGACCGGCGGCAGCTGCAGCGAACGCGACCACTGGCTGCCGAAGCCCTGTTGCGCCCCGAATTCGGGGTCGCTGCTGACGGTGTAGCCTTGGTTGGCGTTGCCGTACATCGGCCAGCCCGTCGTCATGCAGCGCAGGTTGAGGAGGAGGGGCTCGTTGACCAGCTCGACGCCCATCACGGCGCCTTGGCCGCCGGCTTGGCGGGTGTCGTCGGTGGTCCCGAACCAGCGACGGCCCCAGCTCAACTGCTGGTTGTCGTGGCTATATTCGTTGAGCAGGTAGAAGTTCCAATTCTGGTAGCCGCCGTCGACGACGTGGCCGCCGCCGCGGATGCTGTTGTTGAGGAACATGTTCCCGCCCAAGGCCACGCCGCCTTCGTTGCGCACGCGCACGTTGAGGGACAGGCCGCGCTGGGCGGCGATCGTGTTCAGCGAAGGGATCGTGCCGTCCCAGCCGGGCAGCACGTTTTGGACCGCCTGCAGCGTGGCGTTGCTGGTCGCAGCGATCGCGGCGCCCGACGAGTTGCGGAGGCCGGCGTAGGCATCCATCGGGAAGAACATGCGGCTTTGTTCCTCGTAGACGAAGTCGCCCGGGACCTGGTTGTTGCCGTTGGTGTCGAACTTGCGCAGCGGGCCCTTGGTCGAGCTGAGGACGCGGACTTCGCCGGGTTCGAGGCGGAAGATGCTGCTTGGGGAGGTGCCGTTGCTGGTGCCGGTGACGGCGCGGAAGGAGAACTCGCGGCCTTCCTCGAAGCTCGTGCCGGGGAAGACGTCGCCGATGATCTGGCCGCCGGCGTAGAACTCGAAGAGGTGCGAGAGCGAGTAGGCGTTCATCAGCATCGCGATCCCTTCGAACTCGATGGCGCTGTCGTAGGGGTTGTGGACGGTGATCAGGGGGTCGACGGCGATGCCCAGCATATCGTCGTTCCAGACCACGGAGTACATCAGCGAGAAGCGGATGATGCTCGGGGCGACCTTCATGGAAGTTGGCCAGAGGCGCGTCGTGGCGAGACGCGGCGAGTCGTAGGTGGAGTCGCTGGGCTCGGAGTTGGTGCGCCCGGTCGGCGTGCCGATGCCGGCCGTCGATGAGGTCGTCGGATTCATGTAGCCGCCCAAGGCTCGGTAATTCGGGCCGATGCCGGAGCTGTGGTTGTTGCGGTAATGGTAGTCCGCGGAGGTGCCGCTGCCGGGGTAGGCTCCGAAGAAGCCGGGTGGGCTGACGGAGAAGGTGGCCGTGCCTTGCTTGGCCACGGGTGTGCCGCGGTCGCCGGCGGCGTAGGAGAGCGGTTCCACGCCGCGCGCCATCACGGTGGCGGAGTCGGCGACGGCGTCCTGTCCGCGGATCTTGTTGAGCGAACCTGCGGTCTCGATCTCCCGCTTGTACATGCGGTAATAGTTGCGGTAGAGGTCCCAAGTCGGGCCGCGGATGATGCGGTTGTTGAGGTTGTCGACGTCCGTGGCGCTCAGGCTGGAGAACGCTGACGGCCGTTGGACCGCGCCGCCGAAGAAGTTGCTGCGCAGCGGGATCTCATAGACGAAGCCCATGCGTTCCGGGGTCTCGCCGCCGTTGAGGTTCTTCAGCGTCGTATAGCCGGACCCCAGGAGGCTCTGCGTGAAGCGCGGAGCCCATTCCGAAGCGCGTGGAGCGGACTTGAGGAGGTCGCCGGCCGACCCCATGAAGTCGAGCATGTTGGGCCGGTTGAAGTCGAGGTCGGTAGGGCCGGCGGCGTCATGGAACAGCGAGTGGCGACGAAACTTGGGGTCTGTGGTGAGGGCGGCGTTCTTCTGGCCCGCGTAGGTCTCGAGCGCGCGGTAGTCCGCGTACGGCAATTCGAAGGCCGTGGAGAGGTCCATCTTGATGCCGCCGTTGTAGGTGTCGGTGAGCGTCGAGAAGGACCACGGGGTGACGTCATGCCACAGCGCCTTGCTGGCCGCGATCATCGCGTCGCCCGCCGAGGTGTTCCCGACCTTGTTGGCCCACAGCGTGAGGGCGTTGCGGTCCTTGACCGAGCGCATGAGGAGCGCGTCCCACTTGCTGGCCGTCGCCGTGTCGGCGTCGCGCCACAAGCCGAACGTGAAGGCCGTCGGCAAGAGCGTGGCGCCGGTGATGTCGGTCTTGTCGGCGGGCTTGATGGCCTCGATGGCGCTGCGTTGGGCGGCGGAGGCGCGGAAGCCGGCGTCCCAATCCGTGACGGTGGTGAAGCTGCCCCCGGTCGTGGTCACCGCATACGCGTCGGGCAGGTTGGCCTTGGCCTTGAGCCCTTCGTCGCCGACCCAGAAGGCGTAGCGCCCGTTGATGCCGGTCGAGATGCCGCCGGTGGTGGTCGCGCCCGGGAGCGGGACGGGGAGGGCGTCGATCTGGCCGGAATACTCGAGGCCGAAGCGGTTCACGCTGGCAGGCAGCTGGACGGACCCGCGGCCGACCAGCGGGACGAGGAGGCCGTCGGGCGCGGCGGCGATGGGGTTGGCCAAATCGTCGATCAGCTTCTGGCCGTCATAGGTCGTCGGGTTGAGGACCTTGCCGAAGTTGTCGAAGTAGGAGCGGTTCGCGAGGTAGTTGGGCAGCTTCGTCGCATCGGGGCTTTCGGGGTCGGTCGCGCTGATGACGCCAGGCGACGTCAGCCAGCCGAGGAAGAGGCGCGACGCATGCGGGTCCATGACGTTCCAGTCGCGGACCTTCGTGCTGTTGATGCCGCCGGTGGCCCAGACGCCGGTCCAGTAGCGTTTCTGGTGCGAGAGCTTACGGCCGGCGGGGGCCGTGGGGTTGAGCGTGTTCGAAATGGTGGTCGCGTCGAGCGGGCCGGGCGCGACGGTGTCATCGGCATAGAGGTCCGCGCGCATGGTCACGCGTTGGTCGGGCCCGGCGAGCTGCTGCAGTTGGCCGATGGCGAGCTTCGCGGCGACCAAGGCGTTGAAGCGGGCGCGCATGTAGCCGTTGTGGGCGAGGGCGAGTTTGCTTTCGACCTGCAGGAAGGCAGCCAGGACGATGACCAGCATGACCATCCCGGCCATGATGGTCAGGGACAGGACGAGGGAGAAACCTTTGCGGGGGAGACGCATCGAAATGGGGTATTGATTAAGGATGAAGCCGGGAGGGTCCTTGTCAAAAGATAGGGGGTTTCAGCATAGGGTATTTATTACCTCTATGTCGTCATTTAATGACTGTTTAAGACCATATTCGCTCATTTGTAGTCAGCCCGTCCAGAGCGGGCTTGCCGATTATGGGGTAGGGTTCAGCGTATGCGGGTGAACACCCTTCTGGAAGGCGCTGGTCTCTTCATCTGGCCGCTGGGAATCTGCTCCCTGTTGGTGGTTTTCCTCGTCATCGAACGCGCCTTGGCCCTCCTGCCGGGGAAGGTCGCCCCCGAAGCCGTCCTTAAGCTGGTCCGCGAGGGTCGGGCGAAGGAGCTCACTTCCGCGGCGGCGGATTCGGCGGCCGGTCGTTTGGTCCTGCGCTGGCGGGAAGGGGCATCCGGCGAGGTGCTCAAGGCCTATGCCCGCGCCGAGCTCGTTCGCCTGCAGCGCGGCTTCTTCCTGATCGACAGCATCGTGGCGGCGGCCCCGCTCCTGGGCCTGCTCGGGACGGTCACCGGCCTGGCCACGCTTTTCCCGGCGCACGGTTTGCCTGACTCGCAGACGCTCACGCGGGGCGTCGGCTTGGCGTTGAGCACCACGATGATCGGCCTCTGCATCGCCATCCCTGCGCTCATCGCCGCCAACTGGCTTGGGCGGCGCGTGGAAGTGCTGTCGTCGCGCCTCGATGTGCTCGTCGAGGGCTTGGAAAAGAACGCGCGATGAGCCTGGTCGTCCCACGTCGTCGTCGCGCCGACATCAACGTGATTCCGTTGATCGACGTGATGGTCGTGCTGGTCTTCTTCCTGCTGTTGGCGGGCCGTTTCGAGGAGGCCCGGACCTTGGCCATCGTGCCGCCGGCGGCCGATGCCGCGGGCGCGAGCACGACGGCGGCCAGCCTGGTCGTCGCCGTCGATCGCGAAGGAAAACTTTTCCTGGAGGGTCGGCCGATCACCCGAGCGGCGCTCGAGCAGGCCTTGGCCGCCAAGGCTTTGCAGGCTCCTGCGACGGAGGTCCTCATCATCGCCGACGAACGCTCGTTGACCGGCGCCGCCATCGGCGCGCTCGATGCGGTCGCGAAGTCCGGCCTGCGCCCCCGCTTGTTGACCCGCCCCAACCGTTGAACTGATTTTCCCCATGCCTGCCGACCAGACGCTCTCGCTCCTTGAGGAGTACACCCAAGCCCACGGCATCTCCGGCCACGAAGACGCCGTCCGCGCCATCTTCGTCCGCGAGATGCGCGGCCGCACCTTGACCGCCGATGGCCTCGGGGGCGTGCTCGCCGCGCCCGCCAAGGCCGGGAAGGGCCCGCGCGTCGTGCTCACCGCCCACATGGACGAGATCGGCTTCCTGGTGCAGGAGATCGCGCCGAATGGTTTCCTGCGGCTCGTGCCCATCGGCGGGTGGCCTGATGGCGTGCTGTCCGCGCAGCGTCTCCGCGTGTGGGCCCGTGCGTCGCAGCGTGAATTCATCGGCATCGTCGTCGCCTTGCCCCCGCATCAAGGCGGGGCCCAGGCTGCGACCGTCGATAAGGCTTACGTCGACATCGGCGCGCGCTCCCGCGAAGCGGTCTTGCGCCTTGGCATCCGCCCCGGCGATCCCGTCGCGCCCGATGGCCCGTTCACGCCGCTCGCCGAGCCTGGCCTCTATGCCGCCAAGGCTTTCGACAACCGCGTCGGCATGACGGCGCTCACTTTGGCCACGCATCAACTGCAGGCGAAGCCGACGCCGAACCAGTACCTCGCCTTGGCGACGGTGCAGGAAGAGGTCGGCTGTCGCGGCGCGACCGTCGCGGCCCGCTTGGCCCAACCCGATGTCGTCATCGTCCTCGAAGGGCCGCCCGCCGACGATGTCCCGGGCCTGAACTTGTCCGAATCGCAAGGCTCGCTCGGCGCCGGCGTGCAGGTGCGCGCGTTCGACCCGACGGCGATCATGAACCCGCGCTTGGTGGACCTGACGTTGCAGGTCGCCGCCGAACGGGGGATTCCTTGCCAGTTGGCGGTGCGCCGGACGGGTGGGACCGACGCGCGTTCCTTCCAAGCCCACGGCTTGGGCGTGCCGGTCATCGTGCTCGGCGTGCCCGCGCGCTACATCCACACGCACAACGCGGTCATCGACGTCGCCGACCTCAAGGCTTGCGTGGACCTGGCGGTGGCGTTGGTGCGCAAGCTCGACGCGAAGGCGGTCGCGGCCTTGACCGAAGTGCTGTGAGCGCGGGTGCGGCTCGACTGAAGGTGAAGGTCGTCCCCGGGGCGTCCCGGACCGAAGTCGTCGGCCGGCTCGGCGACGCCCTGAAGGTACGGGTCGCTGCGCCGCCCGAGGGTGGCAAGGCGAACCGCGAAGTCGTGGCGCTGTTGGCGGCGAAGGTCGGCCTGCCTGTCGCCGCCGTCACGGTGGTCTCCGGTCAGGCGTCGCCCTCCAAGGTGGTGGCGTTCCAAGGGCTGGACGCGGCGACCCTCCAGGCCCGCCTGCCGTTTTGATTCCTGCACAATCCGCTTGAGAGCCCGGGCAAGTCGGCCGACAGTCATCGCCCATGAGCGCGGACAAAAAAGCCAGCCCTGCCTCCGGCAAGGAGTCGTTTGAAGCCGAGATGGCGAAGCTCGAGAAGCTCGTCGACTCGCTCGAGTCCGGCACGGTCTCGCTCGATGAGCTCGTGACCAAGTACGAAGAGGGCATGCGTCTGCTGAAGTCCTGCCAAGCCAGCCTGCAGGCGGCCGAACTGCGCATCGAGCAGCTCGGCAAGAAGTCGGGCGACGCGGAGCAAGGCTGAGCGATGGCGCTGCTTCCTCAGATCCGCGGTTCGCAGGACGTCCAGGCCTTGGCGCCGGACCAGTTGCCCGCGCTCGCGCAGGAGATCCGCGAACGCCTCATCGCCGTCACGGCGAAGAACGGCGGCCACGTCGGCCCGAACCTCGGCGT
>JBEGRN010000014.1:0-16415 GCA_041180425.1 Verrucomicrobiota bacterium | reverse complement strand
GGCGTGGAGCTGTACTGGGATCGTCCCGTTGCCGAGTGGCCTAAGGACGCCACCGGCGGTTTAGCCATGGGGACCGAAGCCTTGGACCTCGAGGCATTGCTGGCCTTGGCCTAAGGGGCGGAAATAACCCTCGCCGGACGCTTGCGCCCGCCTTGCGGAGGGGCATACCTTACGGCCATGTCATTCCTCGAAGGCCTTAGTTTCAGTCAGATCGCCGGCCCGGATCCTGAACGGCGTGTCCTCGCGAACGGCTTGGAAGTGATTTATGTCCACCGGCCGCACATCGGTTTGTGCACGGTGCAGGCCTGGGTGCGCACTGGCAGCGCGCAAGAAGGACGCTGGGAAGGTTCGGGGATCTCGCACTACCTGGAGCACATGGTCTTCAAGGGTACCGGACGCTTTACCAACCGTGAACTGACCGAAGCCGTGCACCGTTCGGGCGGCAACTCCAACGCCTACACGACGTTCGACCGGACGGTCTACCACATCGATGCTCCGCAGGAAGGCTTCGAAACCGCGATGGAGGCCTTGTCGGAGATGGTCTTCGACCCTCTCATTTCGGACGCGGACTGCAAGATGGAGCGCGAGGTCATCCTGCGCGAAATCGCCATGCGCGACGACGAGCACGACAGCATCCTCGCGGAGCAGGTGTTGGCGGAGACGTTGCGGAACCATCCGATGCGCCATCCGATCATCGGGCATCGCGAGCTGTTCGTCCGCATCACGCCGGAGGACTTGCGCGCCTACCATGCAGGCCGCTACGCCCCTAGTAACGTCGTCTTAGCCCTCGGTGGTTCGATGGAGCCGGAGGAGGCCTTTGCCTCGGCCGAACGCTGGTTTGGTCGCTTCGCCCGTCGCCCGAACCTTGAGGTGGTCCCGGCCTTTGAACCGCCGCAGGCCGGTCCGCGCCGCTCCGACTTGGTGCGCGACGTCTCGACGACCAAGGGCGTCGCCACTTGGCGCGTGCCGGGTTTCTTCGCCGAAGGCCGGGCCCCGCTGGACCTGTGCCTCGGCGTCCTAGGCGCAGGCAATAGTTCGCTGCTGTGGGATGAGTTGCGCGAGAAGCGCAAACTCGTCCATGCCATCGATGCCCATGCCATGGGTATTCGCGACGTCGGCCTGGCGTGGCTGAGCTGGATTGGCGACGCGGGGGCCGACGCGGCCGCCATTGAACGCGCCTATTTCGAGGTCATCGACCGTTTGCTCCAGAAGGGGGTCACGCAGGCCCAGCTGGACAAGGTCCGCCGGCAGTCCGTCGTCGCGATGGTCAACGGCCTGAAGAATATCCACTCTGCCGTGTCGCGCTACGGTTACGCCGCCTGCGTCGGTCATGACATCTCATGGCCGCGCCGCGGGGTCGAGGAATTGGCCAAGGTCACGCCGGAAGAACTCACGAAAGCCGCCCGTCAGTGGCTCAAGCCGGAGACCGTCACCCAAGCGACCATGCGTGGCCAGAAGGCCGCAGAAGTCGCGCTCGCCCGGCGTCCCTCGCCAGCTGCGGAGACCTTTGAACTGATCACCTTGCCGAATGGCGTCCGCGTGCTGCTGCAGCCGGACGACGCGATCCCTAAGGCCGGTTTCGGCGTGTTCGTCGCCGCTGGCACCGCTTATGAAGAAGCCGCGAAGCGCGGGACCACGGGCCTGCTCTCGACCTTGCTGACGCGCGATACCGCCAAGCGCACCAAGGAAGAAGTCGCCGGTCTCGTCGACGCCATGGGCGCGACCTTCGCGGATTACGGTTCGCAGATCACCTGCGGGGTGTGGGGGGAGGCCTTGAGTTCGGACTTCGCGCAGATCGCCGAGCTCGTGACGGATGGCGTGCTTTGCCCGAAGCTTCTGCCGGAGACGTTTGAGACCGAGCGGGCAGCCGCGATCGCCGCCTGCCGCGAAGCCGCCGACGACATCGTCGAGAAGGCCCGCCTGCGCCTGCTCCAGCAGTTCTTCGGCGACCATCCGTTGGGCGTGGATGCTTCCGGCACGCCGGAAACCTTGGCGGCCATCACGACCGCCGACTTGGCGAGCCTGCATCAGCAGTTGGTCGTCGCCGGCAACCTGGTCGTCGGCATCAGCGGCACCTACGACCGTCAAGCCGCCTTGGATTTCGTGGAACAACGTTTCGGACATCTCCCGAAGGTGCCTTTCGCCCCTCAAGGCTTGCCGGCGCATGCCCCGAAGCTGGCGCAAAGCGAGCGTCATGAAGCCGTCGGCGAGCAAGCCGTCGTCTGTGTCGCCTACCCGCACTGCGGGTTTGGGCCTGACCTCGTCACCGCAGCCAATGTCGCGGAAGAGCTGCTGAGCGGCATGGCCAGCGGCCTGTTCCATCGCGTCCGCGAAGAGAAGGGCTTGGCCTATTTCGTCGGCGCAACGCGCGTCGAGACCGTCGACCAAGGGATGTTCTACCTCTATGCGGGCACCACGGCCGAGGCTTCCACGCAGGTCCTGCAGGAGATGGAAGCGGAGCTCGTGCGCCTGCGTAAGGGCCAGTTCAAGCCCGATGAAATCGAGGATGCCAAGCGCCGGCTGCGCGTGAGCCGCCGTCAGGGCCGGCAGTCGGCTGGGGCGCGCATGCAGGGCGCGATGGTGCGCGAACTCGTGGGCCTAGGTGCGAACTTTGATGCGGAGTGGGATCGACGGATGGCTGCCACCGACGGCCAGGCGGTGCAGGCTTTCGCCCGGCGCTTCCTGGACGCTCAGCTCGCCCAGACTTTGGTCGTGATCCCCAAGAAAGCCTAGGCTTCGGCGAAAGCCCGACGTCCAGCGTACGCGGCCCAGAGCCCCGGCACGGCGAGCGCCAACGCGAAGAGGAAGTAGTGCGCGTAGCCAAGGTGTTGGGCGAGCGCGCCCGCCCAGAGTCCAGGGAAGTAGCTGGCGAGCAGCGCAATCGTCGACAACAAGGCGTAACGGGTCGCGGCTTCATCGCCGGAGGCCATCTTCATCATCGCCAGGAGGAGGGCGCAGACACCTGCGCCGTACGCGAAGTATTCCACGAAGAAGAGGACGCTGATTGTGGGGAGGCCGGCATTCGGGTGCGCCGCAAGCCAGGCGATCCCGACCAGCGGGAGGTGCATCAGCACGCCGAGAGGGAGCAGCGAGCGCGCCAAGCCGCGCCGGGTGACGACGAGGGAGCCAAAGATGCCGCCAAGAGCGAGGCCGAGGATGGCCGTGGGAATCCGGAGGACGGCGTAGGTCTCGTTGCCGAGGGCCAGCCCGCCTTGGTCAGCCGGGGCGATCGCGAACAGCCTAAGCACGAGGCCCATGTGGACTTCGCTTGCTCGGTAGAAGAAGATGAGTCCCAGCAGAGCGGGGAAGCGGGCATCCTTGGCCATGTCGCCGATGGAGTTCAGCATCGCCGCCCAGCGCTCGGTGACGGTCGCCGTCGGCGCGGGCTCGACGGGCTCTCGGTAGAAGGCGTATTGGTTGGCAGCCCAGGCGAGCAGACCGACGCCCACCGCGAACCACAGCGCGGCTTGCCAGGCTTGTTGGGCAGGGGTGCTTTGGTTGATCTGATGACCCGCCCACCAGATGAGGCAGGGACCGGCGATGACTTGTCCCGTCTTGGATGCAAAGCTCAATAACCCCGAATGGCGGGCCCGGTCACGGTCGTCCAAGGAGGACACGAAGTAGCCATCGAGGGCGAAGTCATGCCCGGCGGAGAGCAAGGAGACCAAGGTCAAGGTGCCCAAGATCAACACGGTCGATTGGCTCACTTGCCCGACCAAGGCCGCTAGACCGATGAGCGCCAGCAAGATGGCTGCTTGGGCGGTCAGGATGAAGCGACGGGTGGGCCCCGTCAGCGGCATCAGCGGCGCCCAGAGGATCTTCACGGCTACGGCGATGCCGAGCAAGGCGACGACTTGGGTGACGTGGGTGTCCGAGATGCCGATGTTCTTCAGTGCGATCGGCAGGGCTTCGTCGCGGATGGCTGCAGGAAGCGCTTGAAAAAGGAAGCCACCGAGGACCCACAGCCATGCTAGGCGTGGACGGGTCAACTGGGCCGGCGCTTCCATGGACCGGGGTTACGAAGGGTCGCCGAGCGTCGTGCGGCCGTAGTGCTCGACCGAACGGAACAGCCCGTCGAAGAACTTCGCGACCGTGATGTTCAGGCCAAGCACTTCGGCGTCGGTCAGGTCGAGCATTTCGCCGGGGCGGAAGGTGCGTTGGGTGTCGGCCAGCTTGGAGATCGTCTTGGTCGACTTGTTGAGGCCACCGGTGAGGTTCACCTGTGGGGTGCCGGTCAAGCCCAGCGGCCGCTCCACGGGCGTGTTTTCCGGCAAGGCTTCGGGCGAGTCGTTCGGCACTTCAAAGTCCTTCATGGCCTTGAATTCCAGCGTCAAAGAGCCGTCAGGCGCGATGTCGTCGTTGGTCACCATCCCGCCGCGTACCAGCACGCGCAAGGCGGCGGCTAGGCTGAAGAGGGCGTCTTCGAGGTCGCAGAGGATCTCGAAGGTGGCTTCCAGTTCGTTGAACTTCTCTTGGAGGTTCATGCGGACGAACGCCTCATGCTTCTGGGCGATCTGCTGGTCGAGCTCGGGCGAGACCCGCTGGTTCTTGCCGCGCACACGGATGAGCGTGCAGAGCAGGTGGCAATGGTTCATGCACTCCGCGGAAAGCCCGATCAGGTCGTTGATCGTCGTGCGCAGCATGAGGTTGCGGGCGTAGGCGAGCATCTGGTCGTGCGGCAGGTGAACCTGCGGGGCAGGCATCACGCGGGAAACCGTCGAATAGTAGGCGTAGGCCTTCGGGTCCGCCGTCCGCAGGCCAGCGAGGCTGTAAGCGAGCATGTCGTGCTGGCGCTGCAGCATCGACAGGAAGTTGCGGCTGATGTTCTGGAGCGAGATGACGTTCTCGCCTTCGGGGGGCTGGGCAGACGACATGTTAGGCAGAAGGAGAGGGTGGGTCGGACTTGAGGTGGCGGGCGCGTTTGCGCGCCAGGAAGCCGTCGGCGCGCGGCTGGGGCGTGGATGCGATCCAGGCGACGGCGATGGGGGCGGCCTCGGCCAAGGCCAACGTGGGGCGACCGACGACCCCAGGGTAGCGGAAGACGTGGTCCAGACGAGGCGTGAGGTCGCCATGGATCTCGGTGCCGCTGAGCAGCAGGGCCAAGTGGCGGCCAGGAACGCGGACCGGCGTGCCGAGGTCGACCTTACGGCCGACGCCGGGGGTCAGGCCGACGACGCAGCACTTGTCTTCGACGAGCTTCAGCAGTCCGCCGAGGGCAGCGGCCCGCATCAAGCGGACGTGTTCCATGGCGCCACGGGCGAGGGACCAGGCTTCGGGGTCGAAGGCGAGCTTCTCGCTGCCGGAGGAAAGCAGCAGGCGCTGGAGGCCGAACGCGCTCATCGCACGGGCGATGGCGGCGAGGTCGGCGGGGCGCGTGACGTGGTCAGCGATGACGACGGTCTCGTGTTTTTCGCGCCATTCGGCGAAGTCGGCCACGCGGACGTGGCCGGGCTCGGGACGCATGGTGATCGCGCAGGCGTCGTGACAGGGGGCCTCGCAGAGGTACGACATGTCGTCGGCTGAGGAGGTGCGGAGCTTCACGCCCTGGGCTTCGAGCGCGATGACGTAAGGCGAAAGCGCGGGCACGCAGGCGGCCGAGGCATGCACTTCGCGGAGTGCCTTGGGGTGCTCCTGGATGCAGGCGAGGACGGCGTCGAGCCCCCGCAGGACAAGCCGGTTCGGATTGGCGTCGTCGGTGCTCACAGGATGCGTCCCTCGTCAAAATCAATCATGTCGGCAAAAGAAATCACGTCGGTGCGGTCTAGGGCGCCCATCTTGCGCTTGGCGTCGTTCAGGGCTTCCCGGCCCATCTCGCTCATGCCCTTCTGGACCAGTTCGCGGTTCCAGACGTGGACCCGCAGGTCTTGGGGGAAGAGCGCCAACAGGCGCGCGTCGAGGTCGGCCTCGTCCTTGGCTTCACGGACGCACTGGATCACGGCTTCGGGGTCGACGCCGAGATGGAGACAGAGGAAGCGGTCGAAGCCCTTGCAGAAGTTGCGCTGGTAGGACTTGGGGAGCTCGCCTTTGAGGTGCTTGCGGATCTTGCCGAGGAAGCGCGCCAAGTGCAGCAGGCCGGTGGCCCGGTGCGGGATGTAGGCCGACGGGAGGTCGTAGCAGATCTCGCCGGTGGCCTCGCTGAAGCCGTTCGGGCGGTGGGTAGGTTGGTCGTTCATCGGGTTTGCCCGGACGAAGTCGTCAAGGGAGCCAATACTTTACCGATGATGATGGCCGCTTTGGCGAGGTTTTCCGACTGAGCCCGCACAAACTCCTCGGGTTTTTCGGCTTGTGGGCTGTTCCAGGTCCCTTGGCCCTCGGCGAGGAGCCGACCGGAGTCGGTTTCCACGCGGAACCGGAGCTGGAGCACGGCAGTGCCGCGCTGGAGGCCGAATTGGTCTACGTCGATCAAGACGACCAGGTGGTTTTCACCCGGAGCCTGATAGGTGACCGGGCGGCCGGTGTTCTTGACCAAATGCTGGCCGAGGGCTTCGGCGAGGGCGCGGTCCAAGGGGCTGGCCCAGCGTTGCGAATCTTCGATCTGAACGTTGTTCGCCTCGTCGATGAGCACCAAGGTGGGGCGTCGTAGCGCCGAGGGCAAGGTGACGCGCGGGATGAATACCAAGGGGCCTTTTTCGGTTGGCTTGGCCTGCGGGGCGGCGAACTGATGGAACGTCACCGACTCGCTTTTCTTGTCGAAGACGATGCAGCCCGTGAGGAGCAGGCTGAGCGCGAGGAGGGGGAGCAGGCGGGAGGTCATTTGGTTTCGCCCTTGTCGGAAGTGGGTTCGGTCTTCTTTTCCGGCACGCTGCGCTTGCTGCGGCCTTGGATGATCGTCTCGGGGTTGCGTTCGATGAAGTCGGCCAAGGAGCGAATCGCGCTCGCGGCTTCGGAGACGTCGGCCAAGGCCGTGTCGAGTTCGCGGCGCGTCGGGGAACCGGCCTTGGTCAACGTGCGTAGGTTCTCGGCGGTCTCGTTCAGGCGCTCCAAGGCCTTGCGGCCGGCGGAAGCCATCGACTTCAGGTCGTCGGCGACGGGGTCGACCTGTTGGTTGAGGCGCTTCACCAGCGAGTCGACCGACTTCATCGCCGCCGAGAAATCCTCGACAGCCTTGGTGATCGCCGGGTCACCGGTGATGCGGGCGATGTTATCAGACGCGCGGACGAGGTTGCCGTTGATCTTCTCGAACTCGATCTGGGAGGCGCCTTTGTCGAGACGGCCCAAGATGGAGTCGACCTTCTTGGTGATGGCCACGAAGTCCACGCGGCTCAGTTGGTCGAGGGTCTGCGAGACCGCCTTGGTGAGCGCGCCGAGGTTCGAGGGCAGGGTCGGGATCTCGGCTTGGGCGCCTTTGGTGTCGTGCAGCTTGTAGGCCGTGTCCGGGAAGTAGTCCAACTCGACGTAGAGCACGCCGGTGATGACCGACTGCTGCTGCAGTTTGGCGCGCAGGCCTTTCTCGATCGAGACGCGGAGGCCGCTCTTGTCGACCAACGCTTGGTCGAGCCCGCGGCGGGTCAGGAGGTCGGGGGTGAACTCCATCACCACGGGGATGGCATAGTCCGAAGGCGCTTGGTGTTCGGTGCGGAGCAGCACTTGCGAGACCTTGCCGATGGTCACGCCGCGGAACTTGACCGGTGCGCCGATGTCGAGGCCGCTGACGGAGTCCTCGAAGTAGGCAAGGGCGGTCGGCTTGACGCCGGAGAAGGAGCCGGCCCCGAGCAGGATGAAGGCGGTGACGATCAGCACGATGCCTCCGGCGACGAAGGCGCCGATCAAGGTCTTATTGGCGTGGCGTCTCATGGTTTAGGAAATCTTCGCAAGGGTGAAGAAGGCGTGGGCTTTGGCGTAGGCGGCCGGCGACAGGAAATCCTGCGGTGGTGCGTAGGCGCCCATCCTGCCGGTATCGGCGTCGAGGTAAACGCAGAAGTCGGCGACGCGCAGGATGCTGGGGACCTCGTGGCTGACCAGGATGATGGTCGTGCCGAAGGCGTCTTTGATCTTGAGGATCAGTTCGTCGAGTTTGCCTGACGTCACTGGGTCGAGGCCCGCGCTGGGTTCGTCGAGGAACATCACGGCTGGGTCGAGCGCCAGGGCGCGGGCGATGCCGGCCCGCTTGGCCATGCCGCCGCTGATTTCGGACGGCAACTTGTCCATCGCGTCGGCGAGGCCGACGAGGGCCAACTTGTATTCGGCGAGCTGGGCGATTTCGTGCGGCGGGAGGGGTAGGAATTCGCGCAGGGGCAGCTCGACGTTCTCGCGGAGCGTCAAGGACGAGAACAGCGCCGAGCCTTGGAAGAGGAAACCTGAACGGCGCAGGACGGCTTCGCGTTCATGGGCGGGGGCGTGCACCAGGTCGACCCCGAGGAGGGTGGAGCGGCCGCCCATCGGTTCGTCGAGGCCGCCTAAGACGCGCATCAACGTGCTCTTGCCGCAGCCGCTGGGGCCGACGATGGCCAGCACCTTGCCGGCTGGAAGGCGGAGGTTGACCCCGGCCATGACCACATGACCCGCATGGCCGACGGCCAAGTCTTCGCAGAGCAGCATCGGAGCGGCGGCTTCCATCAGAAGTTGTAGAGGTTGAAGATCACCGCGAACAAGGCGTCGGCGACGACGATGAGGGTGATGCCGAGCACGGCCGCGGAGGTCGCCGCGTCACCGACGCCCAGGGCGGAGCGTTGGGCGACGGACCCGCGATAGCAACCGGCCCAGGCGGCGATGAAGCCGAAGGCGATGGACTTGATGAAGCCTACGAGGAAGCTCTTGAACTTGATCGCGAGGATGGCCTGCGTGAGGTACTGCTCGATGCTCAGGTCTCCCGCGCAGGCCACGATCATGCCCCCGAAGATCCCGACGAACGTGGCGAAGACGGCCAACAAGGGGACCATCAAGGTCACCGCGAGGATGCGCGGGATGGCGAGGTACTCGACGGGGCTGATGCCGAGGGAGCGCAGGGCATCGGTTTCCTGGCTGACGTTCATGCTGCCGAGCTGCGAGGCGAAGGAAGTGGAAGTTCGGCCGCAGGCGATCACGCCGGTCATCAAGGCGCCCATCTCGCGCGTCATGGCGAGGGAGACGAGGTTCGCCACGTAGACCGTCGCGCCGACTTGCCGGAGCTGGATCAGGCCGACATACGCCATGATCAAGCCCGTGAGGAAGCCGAGGAGCGTGACGATGGGCAGCGCGTCGACGCCGGCGGTCTGGAGCTGCAACGAGAAGTCGCTCCAGTTCACGCGGGCGCGGCCAAGGCAGGTGCGACCGAAGCCGACCGCGGTCTGGCCGATGTGGTCGAACGCCCGGGCCCAGGAGTGAGTGCTGTCGAGACCCCAGGCGCCAAAGTTCTCGAGGAAACCCGAGCGCGGGGCGGGGTCCGCCGAAAGCGTGGCTTTTTCCGCCATCCCGACCAGGGACTGGACACGCGGGGGGAGGGCGCTGAGGTCGCAGTGTCGGACGTTCTTGAAGTGAGCGTAAAGCCACGCGGGCAAGGACGAGTCGAAGGCACCGAGCTGCTCCTCCGTGACGCGGACTTTATCCCCCTTGAACGCGATTTTGGGTAACGAAACTTGGATGGACCAATCCCCCGAGACGACCACGAGGGTCGTGCCGTCCCCCAAGACCTCTGTCCGGGCGCTGGGCGGTCGTGCGGAATGATGCGACATCCTGACTGTCAAATACTTGGGAGGTGAATAGTTCACAAGCAGAAAGGCGTTGTGACGTCTGGCTGAACCCGCTTTGCTCCACCTCTGTTTCATGCGGTTCCTCCCTCTGATAGCTCTCTTGGCTGCGGCTAAGCTCGGCGCCGCAGAGGCTCCGCCCTTGGTGGTGAAGTCGCCGCTTGCCTTGCCGGCTCCGGGGACCGTGGTGTCGTTGGTCGAGGAAAACGACAAGTTCGCCCCTCGGAACAAGGACCGTTATTACACCCAAGGGCTGCGGTTGTCCTTCAATACGGATGAGCATCGCTACTGGGCCTTGACCCAGGAGATCAACACGCCGTCCGACACAGCGAACTCCAATCCGCCCGATACTGATTTGCCCTATTCGGGAGCGCTCTACCTGACCTACGGCTATGGGACGATCCTGGAGCGGGGCGGACGCCGAGACTGCCTGTTCACGGCGGAGTTCCAATTTGGCGTGATCGGCCCCGCCTCTGGCGCCGAAAACGTCCAGAACAAGTTCCACGACCTCGTGGGCGTTTCGCATCCGGCAGGTTGGAGCACCCAGTTGCCGAACGAGCCGGCCATGAACCTTAATCTGGAGTTCAAGCGTCGCTTCGACCTAGATGGCGCCTCCAAGGACCTGCGCGATTTGATTGCCCGCGGGCAACTGCAGCTGGGGACGTTGCGCACCGAAGTCGTGCTAGGCGCCCAGGTGCGTTGGGGGTGGGACCTCGATCGCTCGTGGGGGCACGGCACCATCCGCCACTCGAACGCCTATCAGCCGGTTCAAGGGTTCAACTTCGCAGCGGACGGACCGATGGTCTCGTCTTGGTTCTTCCTGGACCTGCAGACGGAGGTCATCGTGCGGAATTATGCCACCGATGGCACCAACTTCGTCACCTCCCGCTCCGTGACCCGCCGACCGGTCGTCCTGCAGCTTTCGCTGGGGACGACGTACCATTTCTATAACCTAAGCGGGACCTACTTTGTCAGCGTGCGCTCGAAGGACTTCGAGACGCAGCAAGACTTCCATTGCTTCGGTGGCCTTAAGGCCGACGTTAAATTCTGATGAGCACCTTGGCTGTCGTCGATATCGGTTCCAACTCGATCAAAGTCGCGGTGCTTGACCGTTTGAGCGGACGCGAACTGGCCCGCGCCTCCGAAGCGGTGCGGCTGTTTCCGGCCGCGGCGGGCGAAGTCTTGCTCTCCCCTGAAACCATCGAGGCGGGCGCGCAGGCGGTGGCTAGGTTGGTCGCCAAAGCCAAGGAGTTGCAGGCGGATCCTGTGGTCTTGTTGGGCACGAGTGCCTTGCGGGAGTGCGTCAACCGCGCCGCCTTCGACGCCCGCTTGCGCGAACTGACCGGCTTGGGTTTGACCGTGGTTTCGGGCGAGGTCGAGGCCCGCTTGGCCGCCGACGGCGTCCGCTCGGACCCTGCTTTGGCGGGGTATCAGCATCTCTTCGCTTTCGATCTCGGCGGCGGTAGCCTTGAAGTCATGGAGATCCGCGGCCAGCGTTGTACGCTCGCGCGCAGCTTCCCTTTAGGCTCCGTTCGTCTGACCCACTCGTTGCTTGCCGGGGCCGCCGCACCGATCAGCGAGCCCGCACAGTTGGCCTTCCGTCTTGAGGTCTTGAAGGTCCTCGGGGATGTCGTCCCGGCTAAGGTCGCCGACCGCGCGCTCATCGTGGGGGCCGGCGGGGCCTTTTCGGTCATTGGTCTTTACCTCGAAGCCATCGGCGAACCTCCTGTGGGCGGTCGCTTGCCGATGCTGCGCATCCGCGAACTGAAGGACAAGCTGTGCAGGATGAATGCCGCCGAGCGACAATCCATACCTGGCTTGCCGGCGGATCGCCTAGACATCATGCCCGCGGCCTTGCTGACGCTCTGCATCCTCGCCGACCTCACCGGCGCCGACGCCTTCCAGGTCACGCATCGCGGCGTGCGCCATGGCATGGTCCAACTCCTCCTGAGCGAATCGGGGAAGCACCTCGTATGAAGTCCCTCTGGCTCAGTTTGCTCACGGTCACGCTCGCAGCAGCCGAACCCAGCGGGACCGTCGGTCGTTTGACGCAATGGGATGCCGGCGCGAAGACCGCCATATTCTCGCCTGCGCCAGCGCTGCCGGGCGCCGTCAGCGCGGCGTCGACGGTCTCGTTGCTGGCCGGCGACTTGCAGATCGCCTGGGCTAAGCCGGTGCGTTGCACCTTGGTCAAACGCGATGGGAAGCTCTTCGCCGAAGGTATCGTCTCGGCGGATCCGGAGGAGCTGCGTCAGGAGCAGCAGGTCGTCGATGACCTCCGGCGAGACACCTTCGAGCGTGGGCGCATCGTCATGCGCGGGGCCAATGACCTGATGCCGATGATGGCCTTGTGGGATCAGGATGGAAGGTTCCGGCTCAAGAAGGATTTCCTCGGGTCGCCCTTGGCCGTGAACTTCGTTTTCACGAGCTGCCATAATGCGCGGATGTGCCCCGCCTCGACGCAGGCGATGCGCCAGCTCGCCGATGAACTGGCGAAGCGGCCGGCGCTGGCGAACGTCCGCCTGCTCACCATCACCTTCGACCCGGAGACCGACACGCCAGGCGTATTGCGCACCTATGCCCAAGGGTATGGCATCGACTTCAAGCGGCATAGTTTCCTGACCGGCCGCGAGGCCCATATCAAGGACCTCATGCGCCATTACGGCATCCTGACCACCCGGAGCGACGGGACCATCCTGCACAACGCGGCGTTGGTCATCGTGAGCCCGGAAGGCCGCATCGTCCAACGGCGCGAAGGTGCCATCTTCGATGCTGCTGACGTCGCCGAGTACTTCACCCGTTTGGCGGAGCCCACCCAGCCCCGATGACTCCTCGTCGCCAAGTGTGGGTGTTGACGGCGGTGGCGGTCCTGGCCTTCGTCGGGCTCCGGTCGTTGCCCGACACCCAATGCGCGTTCCTGCATGCCGACCATCAGCCGGTGATCTCGCAAGGGGTCGAATTCTGTGGCGTGAACGAAGAAGCCAATTTCTATTCCCCCAAGGCGCTGCAGTTTCCCGTCAAACTGGAGTTAGCGTTCGCTGATAACGGAAAAGGGGGTAGCTTGCGGCTCATCGGGGAAGAAGGTCGCCCGCTGTTGCCTTATGAGGTCGCGGTCTCGCATACCCAAAAGGTCCACCTGCATCTCCGACAGGTCACCGGGCGCAAGGGGTATATCCACCTGCACCCGACGCCGTCCGACGACGGCACTTGGCGTTTCGAGCTCCCGGCTTGGTTCTCCGAGGGGAATCCCGGTGGCGATTTCCAAGCCTATGTTGATTTCGTCACTGTCCGGGCTGGTCGCGTCCAACTCGCGGAGGCCCGTGCAAGCCTAGAGGTACGTTCTTTGCCGAAACCTCCGTTGCCCGCGCGCAACGTCGTTAAAGCGGTCACGGTCTCGACGACCCAGTCTGGTAAGTCCGCGTTGGTCCGCGTCACCTTGGCCGCGCCTCCCGGCGCTCCCGCCCTGAAGCTGCAACCGCTCATGGCTTCCTTGGGCCATGCCGTGCTGTTTGGCGATCCGACGACCCGACCCGGCTACGCGCACATGCACCCGTCCTTGGAGGGCGGGGAATACGACGTCAACCCGACGCTCTCCTTCCGCGTGCGCCTGCCCAAGCCGGGCCATTACGACTTGTGGCTGAACATCAGCGATGGCGCCGAGGATTACCTCCTCGTGCCGATCGAGGTCACGCCCTGAGCGACTGGAAGTAGGCGACCGTCGCCCCGAGCCCTTCGGCCACGCTGTGGCGCGGCTTCCAACCCGCCTGCTGCAGCTTGTCGGAAGAGGCCATCGAGTGCTTGATGTCGCCGGGGCGATCGGGCTTGTGCTCGATCACGGAGGACGAACGGGTGAGGCGGATGACCTCCTCGGCCAAGGACTTCACCGTCATCTTGCGGCCATACCCGACGTTGAAGACGCCGTGCAGTTCGGTCTGGGCGGCCGCGAACGTGAGCGCACCGACGATGTCCTTCACGTAGATGAAGTCGCGGGTCTGTTCGCCGTCGCCGAAGATGCCGATCGGCTCCCCCTTGACGGCCTTCTCGATGAAGATGGGCACGGCCGCGGCGTAGGGAGACTTCGGGTCTTGGCGCGGGCCGAAGACGTTGAAGAAGCGCAGGCTCGTCGTGGCCAAGCCGCGTTCCCGGCGGAAGAGCTCGAGGTAATATTCGCCGTCGAGCTTGGTCACCGCGTACGGGGACTTGGGCTCAGGCAGCATGCTTTCGACCTTGGGAACGACCGGGTTGTCGCCGTAGACGGCGGCGGACGAGGCGAGGACCACTTTGCGGACCTTGGCGGCCTCGGCGGCTTCCAAGACGTGCAAGGTGCCGGTCGCATTGAGGTCCACGCACTCGCGCGGCTTCAGCATGGACTCGGGCACGGAAATCATCGCAGCCAGATGGTAGACCTGGTCGACGCCGCGCATGGCCTCGTCGAGCGTGGCGCGATCGAGGATGGAGCCTTCGATGAGCGTGTGCTGCAGGCCCGCGAGGTTCCGGCGATGTCCGGAGCGGAAGTTGTCGAGGACGACGACCTCGGCCTGGCCTTGGAAATGTTCGACGACGTGGGAACCGATGAAGCCGGCGCCGCCGGTGACGAGGACTTTCATGGCTTATTTGACCAGCGCCTGCATGGCGGGCAACTGGGCTTCGATGGATTCGACGAGCTTGAACTGGGTGCGCAAGCGGTCGAGGTTGTGCTGGGGGCGCTTGATCTTGAAGTAGACGTCACCTTCGAGCCAGTCGGTCAGGAAGCGAAGGCCGATTTCGAAGGTGATCAGCTTGCCGGCGAAGGGGAGCAGGGCGCGCTCCCGCGGGGTCAGGAAGCCCCCGGCGGTGGACAGGTAGCCTTTGACCAAGGCTTCGAACATCGGCAGCTGCATCGTGACCTTGGAAAGGTCCGTCTCGTCTTCGGCTGCTGGCGAGGTGGAAGTACGCACGAGGTCGCCGAAGTCGTAGAGCGCGGAGCCCGGCATGACGGTATCGAGGTCGATCACGCAGATGCCTTCCTGTGTCTCGTTGTCGAGCAGGACGTTGTTCAGCTTCGTGTCGTTATGCGTGACGCGTTCAGGGATTTCCCCGCGAGCCATTGCATCCGCGATGACGCCGACCTCATGGGCGCGGGCGAGGGCGAAGGCGATTTCGGGCTGCGCCAACGAGGCGCGGCCATGGGCATCCTTGGCCAAGGCGGCCTGGAAATTGGCGTAACGGCTCGGCGTGTGGTGGAAGTTCGGGATGGTCTCCACCAAGCGCCCGCCGGGAAGGTCGGCGACCAAGGCTTGGAATGCGCCGAAGGCCTTGGCCGCCTGATAGGCTTGGTCCGCGTTGCGGATGATGTCATGGCCCGTGGCGCCTTCCACGAAGACGTAGCAGCGCCAGCGATTGCCGGCAGCATCGGTGTGCCAGCCGCGGCCAGCTTTGGTCGGCACCAAGGTCAAGGCCCGCCGCGAAGCATCGACGGCCCCGGCCGCCTGCAGCTTGGCTTGGGCATGGCGGCAGACGCGTTCCACGTTCTCCATCAGCCCATCCGGGTTCTTGAAGATGTTATGGTTGATGCGCTGGAGCACATAGCGGATCCGCTGACCGCCTTGGCTCATTTCGAGTGCGAAGGTATCGTTGATATGGCCGCTGCCGTAGGGCTCAGCCGAGACGTAATCGCCGAGCAAGGCGAAGGCGGCGGCGATGGCGCGGGTGTCGTAAAAAGCAGGGGTGGCCATGGGGTTAGGACCAGAGGGAGGTGGGGTAGTTGCCTTGTTGGACTTGGCCGAGAATGCTGGATTGGACCATCGCCTTGTCTTCGCGGTAGGTGACGCCGAACCAAGCGGCCGTGGTGCGGAGGATCCGGCAGGTCGCCGAGCGGTTCTTGACCAGGTTGCCGACGGCCATCGGGATGTAGGACTCGCTCTTGAGTTCCTGACCCTTGGCGGCGAGGAAGGCCGTGAAGTCTTTTTCCAGCAAGGGGAAGATGCTGGGCGTGAACCCCCACATGTTCATGGAGACGGCCTCGTCGCCAGTGAGGGTTGTGATGACGCCGTCGTCGGCACGGTTCTCGGCCCCGGTCGCAGTCTTGGCGATCTTGGTCAGTTCCTGGATGTCGGTCAGTAAACCGTCGGCATTGGCTTGGCAGACGCCGCGGGCGACGGTGCCGTGCTCCGAGAGCGTGTTCTTCAGCGTGAAGCCGACCATGGCATAGGCGACGTCGGTATTTTGGAGCCCGGCGAGATACCGGCCGAGCGTCGCATAGGAATCACGGCCATAGAAGTCGTCCGCGTTGATGACGGCGAAGGGGGTGTGCACGGCATCCTTCGCGCAGAGGATCGCGTGGGTCGTGCCCCAAGGCTTTTCGCGGCCAGCGGGAATGCTGAACCCCGTCGGGAGACGATCCAATGTCTGGAAGGCGAAGCCTACTTCGATCTGGCCGGCGAACTTAGCGGCGATGCGCTCGCGGAAGTCCTGCTCGAAGTCGGGACGGATGATGAAGACCACCTTGCCGAAGCCGGCGCGAATCGCATCGAAGACCGAGTAGTCCAAGATGGTTTCTCCAGACGGACCCATGGGGTCGATCTGCTTGAGGCCGCCGTAGCGGCTTCCCATGCCAGCGGCCAAGACGAGGAGGGTGGGTTTCATTTCAAAGGGCTTTCTTGAGGCGGGCGGCGATGTCCTGCTTAAGGCGCTCGACGAACCCCAGCGTGTATTCGGTGATGTCCAGCTTGGGGTCGTGGATCAGCGGGGTCAGGTCCAGCGCCCACTGCA
>JBEGRN010000013.1:0-16513 GCA_041180425.1 Verrucomicrobiota bacterium | reverse complement strand
CTGGTTGATGACGTCGTGCAGGCGGTAGATCGCGCGCAGCGGGAGCATCAGGGTCAGCACCATCGCGAAGCCGGAGAAGATGGCGCCGGCGACGAAGTAAGGCGGGAAGATGGTCGTGTGCCAGCCGGGGACGTTCGAGACGGCGAAGTCGAACGAGACGATGGTATGCACGGAAAGCACGAGCGGGGTCGAGAGGCCGGCCAAGAGCAGGTAGGCCATTTCGAAGTTGCTCCACTGGCGGTTGCCGCCGCGCCAACCGAGGGCGAGGACGGAGTAGAAGGCCTTGCGCCACCAGGTCTTGGCGCGGTCGCGGATGGCGCCGAGGTCGGGCACCATGCCCATGTACCAGAAGAGCGTCGAGACGGTGAAGTAGGTCGAGACGGCGAACACGTCCCACTCGAGCGGCGAGCGGAACTGCGGCCAGATGCCGTTCTGGTTCGGCAGCGGGAAGAGCCACCAGCCGAACCAGACGCGACCGACGTGGAAGAGCGGGAAGATGCCGGCGCACATGACCGCGAAGATGGTCATGGCTTCGGCGGCGCGGTTGATCGAGGTGCGCCACTTCTGGCGAAGGAGGCACAGGA
Organism: Verrucomicrobiota bacterium; assembly: GCA_041180425.1. GTDB lineage: Bacteria > Verrucomicrobiota > Verrucomicrobiia > Opitutales > UBA953 > UBA953. Next base: position 15,929 of record JBEGRN010000013.1, on the reverse strand, counting down.
TCGCCGAGATGAGCGTGCCGGCGTGGCCGATGCCGACCCAGAACACGAAGTTCACGATGGCCCAACCCCAACCCACGGGCGAACGGAGGCCCCAGGTGCCGGTACCGGTCGACACGAGGTAGAAGAGGCCGAGGCCGGTGAAGGACGCGATGAAGAGCGCGACGCCGAAGAGGACCTTCCACCAGAGCGGGGTCGGTTCTTCGACGATGCCGCACACCTTGTCGGTGATCCAGTGGAAGCCGCGATCGTTGAGGATCAGCTTCGGGCGGGGGAGTTCGGCCGGACGGACCTTGTCCAGAATTGCGGGGCGCTCGGAGGAGCTATCGTGGGCGTGAGCCATGGAACAGGGAGGCGTTAAGGGTTACTTCTGGTGACCGTGGCTGTCGGCCGCGGGGGCACCGTGGGAGGTTTCGCCGTGAGCGGCGGCAGCGCCGTGCGCCGGAGCGTGGCCTTCGCGACCGGCCATTTCCTTGCGGGACAGCGGGACGAGGATGGCGCCGGGCATGCGCGGGTTGAGGTTGCGCAGCTTGGCCTGGTAGGTCGTGCGCGGACGGGTGTTGAGGTAGGTCAACGCGCCGTACGTGCGGGTCGAGGCCTTGGCCTTGGAGACGCGGGACTTCGGGTCGGTGATGTCGCCGAACTCGATGGCTTCCGCCGGGCAAGCCTGCTGGCAAGCGACCTTGATCGCGCCGTCGGCGACGTTGATGTCGGCCGAATCCTTGGCGCGGACCTTGGCCTGGATCTTGGCTTCCTGGATGCGCTGGACGCAATAGGTGCACTTCTCCATGACGCCGCGCATGCGCACGGAGACGTCGGGATTCTTCTGGAGCTGCGGGAGGTCCGCCGGATCCTTCGGCAGCTTGGCCGGTCCGAGCGGGCCTTCGTAGTAGTGGCCGGCTTCGCGCTTGTTGTAGTCGAGGAAGTTGAAGCGGCGGACCTTATACGGGCAGTTGTTCGCGCAATAGCGGGTGCCGATGCAACGGTTGTAGGCCATCGTGTTGAGGCCTTGGTCGTCGTGCACGGTGGCGTTGGCGGGGCAGACGGTCTCGCACGGGGCGGTTTCGCAATGCTGACAGGCGACGCCCATGAAGGTGACCTGCGGGTCGGCCGGGATCTCGGTGCCGGCGCTCTCGCGGCCATCGAAGAAGTAACGGTCGAGGCGGATCCACTGCATGTTGCGGCCCTTGAGGACCTGGTCGCGGCCGACCACGGGGATGTTGTTCTCGGCCTGACAGGCGGTCACGCAAGCGTTGCAACCCGTGCAGGTGTTCAAGTCGATCGACATGCCCCACTGCTGCAGGAGCGGGAACTTGTCCTCATGGCCCTGCCAGACGGCGACGTTCGGGGCGACGGTGTGGTTCGGGTGCTCGTAGGCGGAGTTGCCGCGCGGCGTGAGGATGGCCTTCTCGGCCGGGGACATCTTCTCGTCCTTGCCGTAGACGGCCGGCGCGTGGCCATCGATGCCGAGCTTGGCGAAGTTCTCGTTGTGGTGGAGGTCGGCGGCGTTGCCTTCGCGGACGACGTCGCGGCCTTCCATGGACCAGTGGTCCTGCATGTTCGCGATCGGGGCGCTCTCGCCGGTGAGGGCGAGGACGACGCCGGTGCGCACGGAGGGCTCGGTGGAAGTGACGAACGGGTAGACGTCGAAGCCGTTGCCGACGAGCTTGCCCTGGAGGCGCTCAGCGACGCGGGTGGCGACGCGGCCGGCGATGCGACGGCCGAAGCCGAGCTGGAGGCCGATGGTGTAGTCCGCCAAGCCCGGCATGATGAAGAGCGAGCCCTTGATCGTGACGCCGTTCAACGTGAGCGTGGCGACCTTCGCGATGAGGCGACCGTCGACGAGCTGGTTGATGTTGCGGTTCAACGCATGCAGCTTCTCGGTGATGAACTGGGTCTCCGGCTCGACATTGAGTTCCTTGGCCAGCTTGGGGCTGATGAGGATGACGTTCTGCCAAGAGGTCTTGGAGAGGGGATCCGGGGCTTCCGCGAGCCAACCGTTGTTGGCGTAGAGGCCGTCGCCGGCATGCACGCTCGGGACGATGCGGACTTCGAGGGACTTGGCCGAAAGCTCCGGCGCCTTGAAGGTACCGGTGGGCAGAGCCAACAGCTGCTCGCTGTAGGTCGGATACTGGGTGCCGGCGAGCACGCCTTCCGCCAACCAAGCGGCGAACGCGGCATCGGACGCGTCCTTGGAGAGGCTGTTGAAGGTCTCGCGGACGAGCGCGTAGGGCTCCTGGGTGAGGCCCGCGAAGGGCGCGAGGACGTCGAGCTCGGTGACCGTCGGGAAGAGCGGGTCGATCATCGGCTGGACCGGCACGTAGGTGCCGTCGACGGTGCGGCCGTCGGACCAGCTTTCGAGGTAGTGCGAAGCGGCGAGGAAGGTGCCCTGGGCGTCCTTCACGAGCGCGGAGGTCTCATCGTAGGCCGGGCCATGGTAGCCGAGGCGGACGACTTGCTTGGCGGCCTTGACGGCCTTGGCGAAGTCGACGTCGGCCGGCGCGTCATAAGCGGGGTTGCCGCCGAGGATGACGAGCGTGGCGGCAGGCTTAGAGACGAGGTCGGCGATCGTGCCGGTGGCCGGAGCGGCGGCCTTCACGTAGCGAACTGCGGCGCCGAGCGCGGCGTTGGCGACGGCGACGGCGCGGTGCGCGTCGGCCGAGAGATGGTCACCCGCGACGATGAGGGCCTTGCCCTTGGCGGCGACGAGGTCGGCGATGGATTCCTTGATCCAAGCATCGGTGCTGAGACCCGAAACCTTGGCGCGGAGCGCGGCAGCGTCGCTGCCCTTCCCCGTCTGCGCGAGGACTTCAGCGGCGAAGAGAATCGCGAGGCCGGAGATGTGCGAGCTGGCGGCGCGGAGGCGGTGATCAGCAGCGGCACCAGTCAGCGAGAAGGTCGATTCGACGACGTAGAGGCGGGCCATCGCGTCGGCTTCGGCGGCCGTGTCGGCACGGCGAGCAGCGGAGTAGGCGCGGGTGGCTTCGACGACGCCGTCGCCCGAACCGAGGAAGTCGGCGTCGAGGCTGAGGATACGGCGGGCCTTGGCGAAATCAGGCAACGCGCGGAAGCCGAGGACGGCGTCGGCGCGGTTCTGCGCGACCGGCGTGTACTCGACGAAGCGGGCCTGCGGGAGCGCGGCCTTGACGGCGGCGACGACGCGGGCGCGGGTCGGGGAGGTCGACGGACGGGCGAGGAAAGCGAGGCCCGCGCCACCGTTGGCCTTGGCTTCGGCGGACAGCTTGCGGAGCAGGTCGCGGACGGCCGCGACGGAGAGGACGGCGCCGGACGCGGCCTGCGAAGCCTGCGCGCGCTCGGGGTCGTAGAGGTCGAGGACGCTCGCCTGGGCGAACTTGGACGAAGCCGTGCCGTTGGCGGCGTGGCTCGGATTGCCTTCGACCTTCGTCGGGCGGTGCTGGTGCGTCTCGACGATCAGCGCCTGGTTGGCGGACTCGCCGGGGAAAGAAGAAGCGTAGTAAGTCGCGACGCCGGGGATGGTGTTCTCGGGCTGCTTGCTGTAGGGCAACGTGTGGTTGCGCGGCTCGCGGCAACCGGCGAGGCCGAGACCGGCAAGGCCGAAGGACGCGCCCATGAGCAGGAGGAACTCGCGGCGTTCGACCGTGGAGATGGCGGCGGCGCCATCGACGAACTCACGCTCCGCGCGGGTGCGGAACTCGGGCGTCTTGTTGCGCTCGTCGAGGCTGCGCCAGTACGAAGGACCGGTCGGCTCGCCCGGCTGGGGCGCGGGGTGGTTGAAGACTTGCTTGCTCATCGAAGAAAAAGGTGGGGATTAGCGGTGGCAGCCCGAGCAGCTCTGGGGAGGATTGACCTTCCAGTCGTGCACGAACTTCGTGCCCTGGGCGGCCTGCGCGGCGGGAGATTCGGCCTTCCAGGCGAGGTCCGTGACCTTGTCGACGGGACGGAGGACCTGCTCGGGATTGCGGTGGCAATCGATGCAGAAGGACATGTTCAGCGACTTCTGCTGGCCAACGACGACCTGCTGGTCGATGCGGCCGTGGCACTCGACGCAGCTGACGCCGCGGTTCACGTGGACGGCGTGGTTGAAGTACACGTAGTCGGGCACCTTGTGCACCTTGACCCAGCGGACGGCTTCGCCGGTCTCGACGCTGCGGCGGATGAGGGCCAGCGCGGGGCTGTCGGTCTTCACCTGGCTATGGCAGTTCCAGCAGGTGCTGCTGGTCGGGACGTTCGAATGGCCAGACTTCTCGACGAAGTTGTGGCAGTAGCGGCAATCGAGGCCGAGGGCGGAATCGGGGCCGGCGTGGAAGGTGTGGTCGAAAGCGACCGGCTGGTCGGGCGTGTATCCGACGTTCAGATACTTGTTCGTGGCGTACTCGTTGATGCCGGCGACGACGACGGCGACGGTGACCAGGAGGCAGATCAGCACCTGGAGGGGGACGCTGTTGACCGATCGGCGGAAGAAGTTGCCGCGGGGTGCGGCGCCGTTCAGGAAGTTAATGAGCTTACGCATCGGTATTACGGACGGAGAAGTGGTGCTTTTGCCCAGAGAGGCACGAAAGCCGCCCCCCCTTCGCAACCCAAATTTTAAGGGTTTTGCCCGAGTTTAGGGGGCTCGCTGGGCATATCCTGTCAATAAACCTGTAAATAGGGTGTTTTTAAGCAACTTAAACTGTTGATTTACAGTTACTTAAGTTAAAACGGTCAAATAACACCCTGCCCAAGACCTAAAATAGGCCCAAAGGACAGGTTCCAAACTATTAGGCCGGCAGAGGGATCAGCCTTGTGGGGCTAATCACCTCTGCCGGCCTAGGAGCCGCTGGGCCGTTGGGCTTAGCCGGCGACGGACTTCGCGGCCGAGCGGACAAGCTCGACGAAGCTCTTGGCTTCAAGGGAAGCGCCCCCGATCAAACCACCGTCGATGTCGTGCTCGGCCAACAGGGCGTCGGCGTTGTCGGGCTTCATCGAGCCGCCGTAGAGGATGAGGATACGGGCCGCGGTCTCGGCACCGAACTGCTGGGCCAAGAGCTTGCGGATGAAGGCATGCACTTCCTGGGCCATGGCCGGGGTCGCGGTCTTGCCGGTGCCAATCGCCCAGACGGGCTCGTAGGCGATGATGACGTGGTCGGCCTTGGCCGCGGGCACGCCTTCCAGACCCTTCTCCACCTGACGGCGGACGACTTCCATGGTCTGGTTGGCTTCACGTTCAGCCAGGAGCTCGCCGACGCAGAGGATCGGACGCAGGGACGCGCCCAGGGCGGCGTGGACCTTGCGGTTCACGAAAGCGTCGTCTTCGCCGAAGATGCTGCGGCGTTCGCTGTGGCCGAGGATCACGTGCGTGACGTGGAGGTCGCGCAGCATGGAGGCCGAGATCTCACCGGTGAACGCGCCGTTCGTCTTGTCGTGCACGTTCTGTGCGCCGAGGGCGAGGTGCGAGCCTTCGATGGCCGCGCCGACGGCCGACAGGGCCGTGAAGGGCGGGCAGAGAACGACGTTCACGTTGGGGTCGATGCCGACGGCGGCCGAGATGGCCTTGACGAGTTCGACGCCTTCCGTGGCCGTCTTGTTCATCTTCCAGTTGCCGGCGATGAGGGGGGTGCGCTTGGACATATTATTGATATAAAATATTGAGGGTAAAGCGTTTAGGCCGAGAGGGCCGCGACGCCCGGGAGGACCTTGCCTTCGAGGTATTCGAGGGAAGCGCCGCCGCCGGTGGAGCAGTGCGAGACCTTGGTGTCGACGCCGAACTTCTTGGCCGCCGTGGCGGTATCGCCGCCGCCGACGATGGTGATGGCACCACGCGCGGTGGCCTGGGCGACGGCCGCGGCCATGGCCTTGGAACCGACCGCGAACTTATCGAACTCGAACACGCCGCACGGGCCGTTCCAGACGACGGTGCCGGCGCGACCGATGGCCGCTTCGTACAGCTTGATGGACTCGGGACCCGCGTCCATGCCTTCCCAACCAGCGGGGATGCCCGACTGCATCGTGGCCGGCTGCGTGTTCGAATCAGGCGAGAACTTGTCGCCGCAATTGAAGTCGACCGGCAGCGTGACCTTCACGCCGCGGGCCTTGGCCTTGTCGAGGAGTTCCTGGACGATCTTGGCGCCTTCGGCGTCGTAGAGGGAGTTGCCGATTTCCATGCCGTCGCAGACCTTGCGGAAGGTGTACGCCATGCCGCCGCCGATGATGATCTCGTCGGCCTTTTCGATGAGGTTGCGGATGAGCGGGATCTTGTCGGCGATCTTGGCGCCGCCGAGGATGGCGAGCAACGGACGCTTCGGGTTGTTGAGCACGGTGTCGAAGGCCTTCAGTTCGGCTTCGAGCAGGAAACCCGCGGCTTTACGGGGCAAATTGACGCCGACCATCGAGGAGTGCGCGCGGTGGGCGGTGCCGAAAGCGTCGTTCACATAGACGTCGCCGAGGCGGGAAAGGGACGCGCGGAACTCGGCGACCTTGGCCGGATCGGCCTTCATGCTGGTGCCGTCTTCGAGCTTCACCTTGCCCTCTTCTTCGATGTGGAAGCGGAGGTTTTCGAGGAGCAAGACTTCGCCGGCCTTGAGGGCCTTCGAGGCGGCTTCGGCCTCAGGGCCGACGCAGCTCGGGATGAACTTCACCGGGCGGCCGAGGAGCTTTTCGAGCTCGGCGGCCACGGGGCGCAGGGAGAACTTCTCGACGGCCTTGCCGTCCGGACGGCCGAGGTGCGACATCAGCACCAGGGAGGCGCCGCCTTCCAGCAGGAACTTGATCGTCGGCAGGGCCGCGGCGATGCGCTGGGTATTGGTGATGGCACCGGTCTTCTTGTCCTGCGGGACATTGAAGTCGACGCGCACGAGGGCGCGGAGACCAGAGACGGAACCGAGTTCGCGGAGAGTAGGGACAGGCATGGTCGGAAAGCAGGAGAGAAAGGAGTTCCCCCAGCCGTGGGAAGGCTAAACGAGCGGAGAGCCAAAACTGGCGGCCCTGCCCTGCCCCCGCCCCATCGCGGTAGCCTAAAACAAGACAGGCGACCCGAGGGTCGCCTGTCGTCAGGTGGGTCGGACTAGACTTAGAGCTTAGCCGTGACCTTACCGAGCAGCTCGACGACGCGGTTGGAGTAGCCCCACTCGTTGTCGTACCAGCTGATGAGCTTGAAGAAGTTCTTGTTCAGCTCGATCGACGAGCCGGCGTCGAAGATCGACGAGTGCTTGTCGTGGATGAAGTCGGAGGAGACCACTTCTTCGTCCGTGTAGGCCAGGATGCCCTTCATGTAGGTCTCGGACGCCTTCTTGAGGGCGGCCTTGATCTCGGCGAGGGAGGTGTCCTTGGTGGTCTTGACGGTGAGGTCGACGACCGAGACGGTCGGGGTCGGCACGCGGAAGGCCATGCCCGTCAGCTTGCCCTTCACTTCGGGGAGGACGAGAGCGACGGCGCGGGCGGCACCCGTAGCGGACGGGATGATGTTCTGGGCGGCGGTACGGCCACCCTTCCAATCCTTCTTGGAGGGGCCGTCGACGGTCTTCTGGGTCGCGGTGTAGGCGTGGACCGTGGTCATCAGGCCTTCGGCGACGCCGAAGCCTTCCTTCAGGAGCACGTGGACGAGCGGCGCGAGGCAGTTCGTGGTGCAGGAAGCGTTCGAGATGATGTTGTGCTTGGAAGCCTCGTACTTGTCGTCGTTGACGCCGATGACGACGGTGATGTCTTCATCCTTGGCCGGGGCGGAGATGATGACCTTCTTGGCGCCGGCATCGAGGTGACCCTTGGCCTTGGCGGCTTCGGTGAAGAGGCCGGTCGATTCGATGACGACCTGGACGCCGAGCTTACCCCAGGGGAGTTCGGCCGGGGTCTTGGCGGAAACCACGAGGATTTCCTTACCGTTCACGACGAGGACGTCGTCTTCCAGCTTGTCCGGGGAGGACTTCTTGGAGGAGACGGTGCCGTTGAAGCGACCCTGCGTGGAGTCGTACTTCAGGAGGTAGGCGAGGTTGTCCGCAGGGACGATATCGCCGACGGCGACGACGTCAAAGGTCGTGCCGAGGTGGCCCTGTTCGACGAGGGCGCGGAAGACGAGACGGCCGATGCGGCCGAATCCGTTGATAGCTACTTTGGTGGCCATGGTGTGTTGAGAAGAGTGGTTTCGCGCGGGAGCGGAAAGGGATGAAAAAGGGAGACCCACCCGCCATTGGCAAGCGGAGAATGCGTTTAAGCCCCAACAACCCAAACTCCGCAGCCCAAGGCGGGCAACGAAAGGGTTCCGGCGATGATCTGCGGGGCGGCCGCGGACGCATGACGGGTCCCTGGACGGGGCGAGAGGACGACGGGCTGCCAGTCGGCGGAGACGGGCAAAGGCAGGTCTACCGGGTAGCCATGGGGGTTGCAGGCCACGAGGATACGGTCAGGGCCAAGTTTCCCGTCGGCGTTCAGGACCGCCGCGAAGGCCTCCCCGCCCTGCTGGTGGCTAGCTTGCATCCAGCCCGGGGACACGGCTTGCCGGGGGCGCAACCCCGCCCCCTGGGCCGACAGTCGGAAACGAATCAACTGAGCCACGAAATCGTGTTCATCCCGAAAACGCTCCCAGCGGGCCGGATCCAAGCGGTTCAGGTCGCCCCGTCGCCAGGTATTGGCCACCCCGCGCTTGGTCATGAGGAAATCCTGGCCCGCCGAAAGCATGGGAATGCCCGCCGAACAGAGCAGGATCACGTGCATCAAGCGTGTACGCAGGATGTCGGACGCAGTTGGGTCTTGGGCATCCGCCCCGGGTTGTTCGGTGATGCGGTCCAACCAGGCCATATCGTCGTGCGACTGCGCGTAACGCAGCCGCGCCGCCGGACGGAACGCGCAGGCGGCCATTTGATGAAGCAAATCGGCCGCGCGCGCGTGACCACGCACGTAGGCCGGCAAAAACTCGCGGAAGGCATCGTCCCAGCTCGTCCACGTGGTGTGGTCGAGGTCGCGGGCGATATGTCCACGGAAACTCCACGGCTCGGCGATGAGGATCTTCTCGGGCCGCTGCGCACGGAAGTCTTCTTCGATTTCGCGCAGCAACGGCGTGCCCAACAGCTCGGCCAGGTCGAGGCGGACGCCATCCACGCCCAAGGTCGTGGTCCAGTGCTGGAGCGAGGCGAGGACTAGGCGACGGAACAGCGGGGCCTCGGCGCGGACATCGTTGCCGCAACCGCTCCAGTTCGAGAGTTCGCCCTTGGAATCGACGCGGTAGTAGTAGCTGGAATCGATCGCCTGCAGCGCGTTCGGGGCGCCGAAATGGTTCAGCACGAGGTCCATGATCACCGCCAAGCCCGCTTCATGGCAGGCCCGCACCAGGTCACGGAAAGCCTCGGTCGCGTTGACCGTCGCGGCATCGTCCCAGGCATACGGCATCGCCGGCGCGAAGGCCGTGATGGGCATGTAGCCCCAATGGTATTCCTCGGGGCCGCCGCGCTCGTAATCCGTGCAGGGCAAGAGCTCCAAAGCGTTCACGCCCAGCGAGCGCAGGTAGGCGCCATCGCGGCGGATCCATGCAGCCAAGTCGCGGAAGCCCGGGATGCCATGGGTCGTGGTCAGGCCCAGAAGATCGCGCACATGCGCCTCAACGATGACGAGGTCTTCGACCGCGGGCGTGACGAAACCGTCGTGGAAATCGGCCAGTTCGGCCGGTCCGCACACCACGCCGGCGTCGAAACTGAGCCGCTTGGCCCAAGGGTCAAAAGTCCGCCGGCCATCGATGTCCAAAAGGTAAGTCGCGTCCGTCAGGTCTTCCGCGACGAAACCTTCCCAAGCGCCCTGCCCCGCCGGCTTCAACTCCAGGTAGCCAGGCAACGGCACCGTCGTAGCCTCAGCCGCCCCGCGGCGTGCATAGCCGACGCTGACCGCGCGGGCGCGCGGCGCGAAGACACGGAACGTCGTGCCCTGCGCGGAGACGGTAGCGCCGAAAGGACCAGGCGGCTCGAGCACATCGAGCGGATCCGAAGCCAGCACTTCGCAGAATTCGACCAAGTCATCATGCTCGAAGAGCACGCGCACGGGATGCTGCTCCGGAGCCGCGCCGGTCGCGGTGAAACGAAAGACATGGCGGTTAGTGCGGGCCCGCTCGACCGTGAGGTTGCGGTTGCCGTGGTCATCGCGCTGGACGTTGTCCGCATCATGCGGCGGCTCCAGCCAACGCCCATCGGTGCGGATGAACTTGAAGGGCACGGCGTCCGCCTCGCCCAAGACCTGGGTCAACGGCGCGCTGAGCTCGAAGCCCTCGGCACCCAGCAGACAGACTGCGTGCAGGGTCCACGGGGCCATGTCCGCGACGCGCCCCCAGTCGTTGAAGGGCCCGAGGACCCGCAGGCTGTCGTCGGTCGCTTCGGGACAGAGCGGCTTCCAGAGGAAAAAGTGCACCTGATCGCCTTCGATCCAGCAGCCCGAACGCGTGGCCCAAGCCTGGGCGTCGGCCCGCTCCAAGCTCACCAGCACGGCCGGCTCGTTCAACTGCAGCGGCGGGAGCGTCTCCGCCGGCCAATCGCTGGCCAAGGCGACCAGGCCCGAGGCCTTGGTCTCCCAGCGCGCGCTGGCGAGCAGTCGGTTCATGGCGTCCTTGATGCGGGCGGAGAAATCCTTGGCGAGCAAAAGCGGGCTTCACTCCGAGCGAAACAAGGCTCACATTGCCGAGGTGAACATCCAAGTTCTAGTCAGCGATTGGGAAGGCCACCGCCTTCTGGACTCCGGCGACGGCCTCAAGCTCGAGGAGATCGGCGGCGTCCGCATGGTGCGCAGCGAGCCCAAGGCGTGGTGGCGCCAAAGCCTCCCGCGCGCCGAGTGGGCGAAGGCCGTCGCGGTGCACGAGGAAGGTGGCCGCGAAGGCCGCTGGAAGCTCAACGGCAACTGCCCCCGCGACTGGGAGACCAAGCTCGGCAAGCTCAAGCTGCAGCTGCGCTTCATGGACAATTCCAAGCAGTTCGGCGTCTTCGCCGAGCAGTCGCCCCACTGGAAATGGCTGTCCGAACAGAAGGCGAACGGCGCCAACCGCCCGCGTCTGCTCAACCTTTTCGGCTACACCGGCGCCGCTTCCCTCGTCGCGGCCCAAGCCGGCTGGCACGTCACGCACGTCGACGCCTCCAAGCCCGCGGTCGCTTGGGGCCGCCGCAACCAGGAGGCCTCCGGCATGGCCGCCGAGCCCATCCGCTGGATCATCGAAGACGCCCCGACTTTCGTGAAGCGCGAGATCAAGCGCGGTAACCAGTACGAAGCCGTCCTGATGGACCCGCCCGCCTTCGGCCGTGGCCCGACCGGTGAATTCTGGAAGGTCGAACAGGACCTGGCGCCGCTCCTGCGCTCCTGCCGCGAACTGCTTTCCCCACAGGCACAGTTCATGATCCTGACGGTCTACACCATCGACGCGTCTTCCATCCTTTGCCATAACTTGCTCGAGGAATGCACGAGCGGGCTGGGCGGCCGGATCGACATCGGCGAATTGGCCCTGAAGCAGGAAGGCAACGGGCGTCTGCTCCCGCTCTCCCTCTGGGGGCGTTGGCAGGCCAACGCGAAGGGCTAGTCGCCCTTCGCGAGCGAGATTCGCCCGATAAGCTGGTTATTAGGTTTCCTCCCTGCGGAGAATCCCTCTAGATTCGACCCCGTGAGCCTAGTCCCCGACCAAGCCGCCTTCCGCGAGTTCGCCCGCAACAGCGACATCGTGCCCGTCTGCCTCGACCTGATGGCCGACCTGGAGACGCCCGTCTCGGTCTACGCCCGCCTCCGCAGCCAAGGCGCCAGTTTCCTCTTCGAATCCGTCACCGGCGGCGAACACATCGGTCGTTACAGCTTCTGTGGCGCCAGCCCGGCCCTCACCCTCACCTCGTGGGAGGACAAGACGGAGAAGGTCTACCGCGACGGCCGCAAGGAATCCTTCCCCACCCCGAAGGACCCCCTGGAGCTCGTCAAAAAGGAAGTTGCTGGCCTCCGGGTCGCCCAGGTCCCTGGCCTGCCTCCGTTTGTCGGCGGCATGGTCGGCATGGTCGGCTACGAGTACGTCCACCGCACCGAGCCCACGGTCCCGCGTCCTGCCAAGGACCCCGCCGGCACACCGCTGACCCATTTCATGCTCGTCGACCGGGTCGTCGCCTTCGACAACGCCCGCCAGACGCTGCGCCTGATCGTCAACACGCGCATCACCTCGCCTGACCAAGCCGACGCCATCTGGCTCGCTGCCAAGCGTGACCTCGAAGCGCTCAAGGCCATCGTCACCGGCCCGCGAGCCGCCCAAGCCGCCGAGCTCCCGGCCGACGCCGGTTTCGCCGTTGGCCAGTCCAACGTCAGCCAGCCCGCCTTCGAAGCCGCCGTCCGCCGCACCCAAGAGTACGTCCGCGCCGGCGATTGCGTGCAGGTCGTGCTCTCGCGCCGCACCGATGTGCCCTTCAAGGGCGAGCCGCTCGACCTCTACCGCGTCCTCCGTCACGTCAACCCGTCGCCGTACATGTTCGTCATCGAGACGGGCCTGGGCTTCGACGTCGTCGGCGCCTCACCGGAAGTGAATGTCCGCCTGACTGGCCGACGCTGCGAGATCCGGCCCATCGCCGGCACCCGCCCGCGCGGCCTCGATGAAGCCGCCGACCGCCGCCTGGAAGCCGACCTCTTGGCTGACCCGAAGGAACGCGCCGAGCACCTGATGCTGGTCGACCTAGCTCGCAACGACCTCGGCCGCGTCTGCGTCCCGGGCACCGTGACCGTCCCGGCCTACGCCATCATCGAGCGCTACTCGCACGTGATGCATATCGTCTCGCAGGTCGAAGGCGACCTCTCGCCCAAGCACGACGCCTTCGACCTCTTCCGCGCGACCTTCCCGGCCGGCACGCTCTCGGGCGCTCCGAAGGTGAGGGCGATGCAGATCATCTCCGAACTCGAAGGCGAACGCCGCGGCGTCTACGGCGGGGCCGTCGGCTACTTCGGCTTCGATGGCGGCCACGACTCCTGCATCGTCATCCGCACGGCCTCCTTGCGCAACGGCGTCGCCAGCATGCAGGCCGGCGCCGGCGTCGTGGCGGATTCGGTCCCCACGGCGGAATACGAAGAAACGGTCAACAAGTCCAAAGGCGTGCTCCGAGCCCTCGGGCTCGCCGCCGGACTGAAGTCCTGACCTCCGTGCCCAAAGCTAAGCCCACGAAGAAGGACAAGGAGCCCAAGCCGTTGCCCGTCGTGGCGACGCCGCCACCGGCCCCGTCCGTCGACGCGGACCCGACGGAGCCCGGCGAATCCTGGGAGAAACTCTCGCCCGACGAGCGTTCCCCGATCCGCAGTTACCTCGACCAGATCGGTAAGACGCCCTTGCTGACCCTGGAGCAGGAGACCGCCTTGGCCCGGCGCGTCCTCAAGGGCGACGAAGCCGCGCGCCAGCACATGATCCAGGCGAACCTCCGCCTCGTGGTACGCATCGCCAAGGACTACGACAACTTCGGCCTGCCGTTGATGGATCTCATCAGCGAGGGCAACTTCGGCCTCATCAAGGCCGTTGAACGCTTCGACCCGGACAAAGGCGGCAAGCTCAGCACCTACGCCGCGTGGTGGATCAAGCAGGCCATCAAGCGCGCGTTGGCCTCGAACGGGAAGACCATCCGCCTGCCCGTGCACATGGTGGACCGCATCGCCCAGATGCGCCGCGTGTCCAACCAGCTCGCCAAGGAGCTCGAACGCGAGCCGACCAACGACGAGATCGCGCAGGCGATGGACATCCCCTTGTCGAAGGTCGTGCACATGAAGTCGGTGGCCAACCGCGCCGCCTCCCTGGACCAGCCGGTAGGCGAAGACGGCGACGCCACGCTCGGCGACCTGGTGAAGGACGAGTCCGCCCGCTCGCCGTTCGAGAACCTCCGCGGCAAGTCAGACCTGACGGAGATCGCCGAGATGCTCGCGCACCTGGAACCCCGCGAAGCGGAGGTCATCACCTTGCGCTTCGGCCTGAACGGGGAAAGCCCGCTGACGCTCGAAGAGGTCGGCGAACTCTTCAAGCTCACCCGCGAGCGCGTCCGCCAGCTCCAGCAGTCGGCGCTGATGCAGCTGCGCCGCATGATGACGGAACGTCAAAAGCTCCTGACCCCCGAGGACGTCCGCAAGAACCGGATGGCCGACGCCCGGGCCGAGGTGCTCCGCGAGTTCTTCCGCTCCAAGGGCGCCCAGGTGCCCGACCGACGCCCCCAAGGCCGCGAAGGACTCTAAGGGGTGCGGTGACGAGGATTAGGCTGCCCTGCCCTAGTGTCAGCGGGGCCTCCGCTCGTTTTTAGACACCCGCAGCCCGCGGCCAGTCTGGCAGGGGACTTGCTGAACAATGGGCATGCTGCTGAACGACTACAAAGCCGCCGCGCTCTTCGATGAGCTCGTCGATGAGCAGGGCAAGGTCCGCCCTTATTATCAGGGCGTCGCCGACCGCTTGGCCGGCCTCAGCCCCGAGGAACTATCGCAGAAGATCCGCAGCCTCGAACTCCTCTTCCTGAAGCAAGGCATCACCTTCACCGTCTACGGCGACGACCGCGGCACCGAGCGCGTCTTCCCCTTCGACCCCTTCCCACGCGTCGTCCCCGCGCATGAGTGGGAACACATCGAAGCCGGCCTCATCCAGCGCATCACCGCGCTGAACCTCTTCCTTTACGACGTCTACCACGAACAGCGCATCATCAAGGACGGCATCATCCCCACTGAGGTCATCCATGGCGCCGCCCATTACCGACCCGAGTTCGTCGGCGTGTCCGTGCCGAAGGACGCCTATATCCACGTCTGCGGGACCGACCTGATCCGCGACCGTGATGGCCGCTACCTCGTACTCGAAGACAACGGACGCTGCCCTTCCGGCGTCTCCTACGTCCTCGAGAACCGCACCGCGATGAAGCGCGTCTTCCCCCATCTCTTCGGCGGGGGCGTCCGCGCGGTGGATACCTACCCAGCGGATCTCCTGGCCACCCTGCGCCATGTCGCTCCGCACGAGAATCCCAACCCCAACGTGGTCCTGCTGACCCCTGGGGTCCACAACAGCGCCTACTTCGAGCACTCCTTCCTGGCCCGTCAGATGAGCATCGAGATCGTCGAAGGCCGCGACCTCATCGCCCTCGACGGCTTCGTCTACATGCGCACCACGCGAGGGCTCCGGCAGGTGGACGTCATCTACCGGCGCATCGACGACGACTTCCTCGACCCCCAGGTGTTCCGCAAGGACTCCTGCCTCGGCGTGCCTGGGCTCGTCGACGCCGTCCGCCGGGGCAACGTGGCCCTCGCCAACGCCATCGGCACCGGCGTGGCCGACGACAAGGTCACCTACGCCTACGTGCCGGACATGATCCGCTACTACTTGTGCCAGGAACCGATCCTGGACCAGGTGCCCACCTACCTCGCGTGGCGCCCCGACGACATGAAGTACATCCTCGCGAACCTGCCCAACCTCGTCGTCAAGGCCGCCAACGAAAGCGGCGGCTACGGCATGCTCATCGGCCCGATGGCGACGAAGGCGCAGATCGAGGAGTTCCGCGTCAAGGTCATGGCACACCCGCGGAATTACATCGCCCAACCCGTGGTCAACTTCTCGCAGCACCCGACCTTGGTGGACGGACAGCTCGAAGGCCGCCACGTCGACCTGCGGCCCTTCGTGCTCTGGGGCGATTCGGTCAAAGTCTTGCCCGGGGGGCTCACGCGCGTGGCCCTCAAGAAAGGTTCCATCGTCGTCAACTCATCACAGGGAGGAGGCAGCAAGGACACATGGGTGCTCGCCCACTAATGGAAGGCACGATGATGCTGTCGCGCGTGGCGGACCACCTGTACTGGATGTCCCGCCAGATGGAACGCGCCGAAAACCTGGCCCGCCTCGTGCGCGTCAGCGAGGAGATGCTGCTCGACGACGAGACCCTCGGGCGCGGTTCGGCCCAGGAATACTGGACGCCGGTGCTGACCGCCACGGCCATGGAGGCGTCGTTCCGCACGCTCTACCCTCGCCCCGTCCAAGGCGCCGCCGCCCG
>JBEGRN010000012.1:0-24485 GCA_041180425.1 Verrucomicrobiota bacterium | reverse complement strand
GGCACCGGCCTCCATCGCTGGGTTCATTCGCCTGACGGTGCTCAAGGAATCGCCGGTGCGCGTCTCTTCGACCGCCTTGCGGGCCGCGTTGGCGGCCGGCGAACCGCCCGGAAACGGCTTGCCCAATGCGGTCCGCGCCTACATCGAAGAACACGCACTCTACAAAACCTGACCATGTCCGCCCCTAAGAAAAAGAAGACGCCTCTCAAGAAGCCTGCCGGCAAGTTCGCCCGCAAGCCTGCGGCGAAGGCGCGTGGTCCGGTGAAGCCCGTCCGTCGCCCGGTCGTGAAGGCCAAGGGCAGCAAGGCGAAGACCCGCTCCGAGACCCCGAAGCCGGCGGCCCCGAAGGCCGTGCCGACCAAGGTGCCCGCTTACGTCACCGCCATCGTGAAGGCCCTCGACGACAAGAAGGCCCTCGGTATCCGCGTGCTCGAACTCGGCCAGCTCTCTTCGGTCGCTGATTACATGATCATCGCGACTGGTAACTCCGATCCGCACCTGCGCGCCCTGCGCATCGAAGTCGAGAAGGCCATGGACGAAGTCGGTTCTCCTTCCCGCGCCAGCGAGTCGCAGCCTGAAAGCGGCTGGACGGTGGTCGACGGCTTCAATGTGCTCGTGCACATCTTCCGTCCGGAGATCCGCGAAAGCTACAGCATGGAGTCCCTCTGGAAGGATGGGCTCGACGTGCCGGTGGCCAGCATCCTGAAGGCCTAACTCGGCCGGAGACGACGCAGGACCCTGGCTCATGGCCGGGGTCCTTGCGTTTAGCGCCCGCTGCAGGGTGCAGGAAAATCTCCGGTTTGGTGGTAGCGGGCAGGATCGAACTGCCGACCTAGGGCTTATGAGTCCCTCGCTCTAACCAACTGAGCTACGCTACCGTAAACCGGGTCGTGATGTCAGAGGGAGCGGGGCGGTGCGTCAAGCCGATTGCGGGCCTCAGACGCGGCCATTCGCGAGGAACCAGAACATGAACAGCCAGAAAACCGCGCCTAGACCGGCCAAAACGAGGCAGAGGCGGCTTTGGGCCTGGGCGATCTCGGAGACGCCTTCTTGGCTGATTTGGCGTCCGACGCGTTGGACCAGCCACAGGGGAAGGCTGCAACCGAGGAGCGTGGCGAAGATGAACAACGTGTATTTGGAGGACAGGGCCAGGGGGCTGCCGCTGGTCTTCTCCCACAGCGGGACCACGACTGCGAACAACGGCGGGAAGAGGAAGGTCGAGCCGCACCAGAGGTAGCCTTCGCGGACCGCGCGTTCGAGCGCTTCGCCGGCGGCGGAGGCCGCGGGGGTGGGCGCGGGGCTGGGTGCGCTGCCGGGCGCGCCGGGGGGCGGCGGCGGAAGGTCCTCGTCGTGGCTACGGGCCGCCAGCGGCGCGATCGGCGGCAGGAGGGCGCCACGGCTCAGGCCGATGGTGCGGAAGTAGTCGCGGATGGTCGTCCAAGAGCCGTTCACCTCGATGTTGTGCACTAGGCTGATTTCGCCCGCGCGGAGCATCTCGCTGATCCGCGCCAAGGCGAAGGGGCCGGTCACGGCGCCTTTCCAGCGCAAACGGTATTGGTCGGGCTTGGCCATGGCTTAGAGGTCGCGTCCTTGCAGGATGGTTTCCCAGCCGCCGTCGGGCGGCGTGAGGCCGGCGGGCAGGCCGGCGGCTTGGGCGGCTTCAGCCACGGTGCCGGCGAGCCGCAGCAAGGGCGAGAGCAGCGCGGGTTCGGTGACGCGCGTGAGGTTGCCGGCGGCGTCGACGCGGAAGAGCAGGGCGGGCTTGCCTTCGCTGTCGAGGCCGTAGAGCGCCGAGTTCTTAAGCGTCTCGCGCAGGGTGGGCTTGCCGTCGCGGCCGATGGTCCCGGCGAAGATCAGCTTCTTGGCCTGCAGTTCGCCGAGCGTGCGGCGCCAGAAGCGCGCTTCGTCGGCGTAGGTCGCCCCGGTCTGGCGGGTGAGGAACGCCCGCAGCTCGGGTTGGACGTCCGCCCACTTGTCCTTGAAGAGGAAGTCATAGGCGCTCATCGCGTTCTGGGTGATGCGGCGCAGCTGGTCGGCGTCGCGTTGGGCGGAGGGCGAATACAGGAGGCCCCAGGCTTCGGGGCGTTGGCTGGCCACCTTGAAGAGTTCCTGCATCTGGTAGGCGCGGAGCTCGAGGTGCGGCGTGGGGCTGCGGCGGACGAGGTCGAGCTTGCGGAGCAGGGGCTCGGACATCTTCCCGGCCTTGAGGTCGTAGAAGCGGTTGAACTGACGAAGGTAGTCGAGTTCAGGGATGACCAGGCCTTCGAGCAGGTCTTCGCCGGACTTCGTCGTCTCGCCGTTGGCGTTGTTGAACTCACGGCAGCTCCAGGAGGAGTCGATCAGCGTGCCCTCGCGCGTCAGCTCCTTGGCGGTCCGCACGGTCTCGAGGCCGCCGTTGATGAGGTTGCGCTGCAAGGAGATCTCGCCGGCGATGAACACCTGGCGCATGATGCGGGGGTCGCCGCCCCGGCTATGCAACCGGACGTTATACTTACGCAGGCGGGCGGTGGTCTTGTCGTCGGCCAACGCTTGGATGAGCTTGTCCTCGGAGGCGAGGAGCTCGTTGGGTTGGAAGACGCCCGTGGGGTCGGACTTCGCCAGCCCGTCCCACATGGCGCCGACGCGCGGGGCGAGGGTCGAGCGGGGCAGGTTGCGAAGGGAGTCGGCCCGCTCAGCGATGAAGCTGGCACGCTTCCGGAGGTCGGACTTCTCGTTCGCCGTCTGGGCCACCGCCGCCAAGGCGTCGAGGTAAGCCTTCAGGTCGCCGGCATCGGCCAAGCCGCGGACGGCGTTCACGGACTTCTGGTCGGCTTCCAAGCGCAGGGCCGCACGGTCGGCTTCGGCGTAGGCTTCGTCGAGGTCCTTGAGGCCAGCCGCGCTCAGCGTGGCGAGCAGGGCGCGGAGCTTGTCCAAGGCCTCATTCGCGCGGGTCAGGTTCACGACGGTCTCGTCTTCGCCGAGCGCGACCTTGAGCTGGCGACGCAGCGCGTCGAGGTCGTTCCGGCTCTCTTCGCTGACCTTGGTGCAGGTCGCGAGCACGCCGGCGGGGTCGGGCAAGACGGCTTGGAGGCGGGTGGCGGCGGCCGGTCCGACCTTGGCGAGTTCGCCGACATAGCGCTTGGCCCGCTGCGTGACGGGCGCGAAGTTCGTCAGGTTGATGCCTTCCTTGCGGCGTTGTTCGAGGTAGCTCGCTTCGGTCTGCAGCTTGAGTTCGGCCTCGGCTTGCTCGGTGGCTTGGCGATGCAAGGCTTCCGCCGAGAGCTTGATCTCTTCCTCGGCGACGAACGCCGGGTGTTCCTCCTTGAGCCGCTCGAGCTTGGCCAGCGCGCCTGCGTTGTCCCAGCGTTCGACGAGCGCTTGGATTTCGGAGAAGCGGTCGCGGGCCTCGTCGGCCTTGCCCTGTTGGGCGTGCCAGAAGTAGGCGCCGAGGAGCAGCGCGAGGAGGCCCGCGACCCATGAGGTCGTCAGGATCGCGTAGCGGCGGCTCAGGCGTGCGCGGGTGAGTTGGCGGACGGCCCGGGCTTCGCGGACGAGCCCTTCGGGCAACCGGTCGGTCAGGGGCGTCGCTTTCTCGATCCAGGCGTTGAGGCGTGAAATCAGCAGGGCGGGGGAAGCGCCGAGGGCGGCGTCTTGGCGGAGGGCGTCCCATTCCCGCGTGAGCGTCTCGAGCGCGGCGCGTTGGGTGGCTTCGGCTTCGGCCTGCGCCGCCAGCTCCCCTGCCCATGCTTCCAGCGTCGCGAGTTCGGCCAAGATGGCTTCGTCCAAGACGACCTGATGGTCTCGTTCCCAAGTGCGGATGCGGCCGAGATGAGTCGCGCACACCTCCCATTGGTCGGCCGCGCGGGCGGCGCGGGCCTCCGGGACTAAGCGGACGATCTGCTCCTGGGCTTTGCTGCGCAGGTGGGCTTGGCGACGGGCGAGGGCCTCGTCCCAACGTGGTTCGTTGGTCAGCGCCAAGGCGCCGAAGCGCTCCATCCGGTTCATCAGATCCACCGCTGCCTGCGCGTCGCCTTGCGCGAACAGCTCGAGCACCTTGCCGAGGGATTCGCGGAGGAACTTGCTGGAGAGGCGCGTCAGCTCGGAGCGAGCCGTCGGGTCGTCGGGGTTGATGCGCGCGATGGAACGGAGCACGGAGAGCGCGCGTTCCTCGTCGCGCTGGCGCATGGCCTCGCGGTAATCGCGGTAGAGCGGGTGGTTCTCGCCGATGACTTTGCCGTAGAGCCCTTCGACCGCGAGGATGTGCTGGTCGTCGAGCGGGAAGCCCGTCGGGAGGCCGCGTTCACGGCAAAGCGCCTGCCAGCGTTCCGAGTCGGCGAAGCTCAGCAGGGCGCAGAGCCCCAGTAGGTCCGGCTCCGATTCCGCGACCTGCAGGGCGGCGTGGTCGTTGCCGGCGCGGATGAGCGCGGCGCACTGCTCGAGGCGCTCGCGGGTGCGTTGGCAGAGCGCGGCGTATTCCCCGGCGAGCGAACGCGCCTCAAGGTCGGGGGTGCCGACTTCGAGCTGGCCGCGGATGCGGGCGATGAGGCGTTCGGTCTGCATGCGGGCTTAGCGGAATTCGACGAGCAGGAGCCCTTCTTCGCCGCGCGGCGTCACGGTCCGGAGGCTCCAGGGCGCGCCGGCCTTGACGAAGTCTTGGGCGGTGAAGGCCGCGCGGCGGGCCTTGAGTTCGTCGTAGGACGGGGCGTTGGGGCCGGACTTCCGTTCGAGGCGCACAAGGTCGGTGTCGAGCAGGGACTTGGTCGCACGGACCGAGGCCAGGTCGCGGTCGGGGAACTCATGGCCCGCGGGGTGCAGGCCCAGCGAGCCGTGGGACGCGATGAACGAGTTCACGATCGGTTCGGCCCAGGCCGCGGCGTGGACGACGCCGGTGTCGACGTCGGCCTTGAGCGCGGCGAGGCCGAGGTTGAGGGGGCGCAGAGCCTTGGCGTTGGCGATGAGCGCGATGGCCTGCCGCGAACCGTCGGGCAGGGTGATCTCGATCAGCTGGTTCGTGTCGCGGAGCTGGGAGGCGGCGCCGTCGGCGAAGTTGAGCGTCACCGAGTTGAGGCGGGCGCCCACGCCGATGACGATCGGTTGGCGGCCGCCTTGGCTGGTGGCTTCGATCCAGTTCGCTTGGCTGCCTGCGCGGATTTCCGCGGGCTGGGACTTGGTCTTCTCGTCGCGGGCATGGAAGGAGGTGAGCGGGAGCAGACGCAGGCGGACGTTCACGCTCGCGTTCTTGTTCGCGCCGCTGGCTTCGATGAAGCGGCTGATTTTCTCGGCGCTCGCCGGGGTGAGCTTGAACTCGGCGGTGGAAGGGGAGTTCGGTCCAAGGTCCGCCGTCAGCCATTCGCCTTGGGTCAGGATGAGAGGGCGGACGTCGAGGCTGGCGATGAGCTCGGCCCGCGCGCGGATGCCCTTGAGTTCGTCCCACGCGGCGTCGGGCGTGACTTCCAGGGCGGTGCCGACGCGCAAGGCTTCGACGGCGTCTTCGGCGATCGCCAGCATCCCTTGGCGGTTGGCCGTCGCGCTCGGGCTT
The DNA here is from genome assembly GCA_041180425.1 of Verrucomicrobiota bacterium. Classification (GTDB taxonomy): domain Bacteria; phylum Verrucomicrobiota; class Verrucomicrobiia; order Opitutales; family UBA953; genus UBA953. Next base: position 18,967 of record JBEGRN010000012.1, on the reverse strand, counting down.
TCGAGGCGGCTCAGCAGGTTGGCCGTGGTGGTGGCGGCGTACTTCGACTTGAGGCGCACCAGGAACTGTTCGCGGTAGCGGGCGGCGAACGTCGGCGACAACTGGCAGCTCTCGAGCCACAGCTTGCCGGCGGCGACGTAATCGTTGCGGGCCATGAAGCTGTCGACGTCGGCGATGGCACGGTTGGCCTTGAGGAGTTCGTCGGCGGCGGTGGAGTCGATGGGCGGCGGCGTAGGCTTGGCCGTCTCGACGACCTTCTTCTCAGGCTGCTTGAAGTAGTAGAAGCCCAGCGTGGCCGCGACGACCACGAGCGCTGTGACGAGGATGATGCCCCAAGTGTTGCTGCCGGGGCTGGCCGAGGCGGAGGGAGTGTGGCGGCGCGGGGTGGACGCGCTGGGACCGGCGGGAGCCGGCGCGTTGCCGCCGGTGCCGGTCGCCGCTAGGCGCGCGAGGTCGCCCGTCGGGGCGGGGAGCTGGGCGGCTTGCGCGAGGTCGATGGCGGCGCGGCCCGAGGCCAGCCCTGCGGCCCAATCAAAGCCGTCCGCACCGGTCTTCGCGGCGTTGGTCGTGAAAGACGCCGACCAAGCGGCGCGCCCGAGCAGGGCGGCGGACTCCGCGAGCAAGCGGAGCAATTGGGGCGTCGCGGGCGGGTTCAGCAAGGCGACCGGTGCGGCTCCCGAAGCGTTGACGAGCCAAGCGGCCTTGGCGCCCGTCCCGGCGAATTCGCGCCAGCCGGCGGCGGGCGTGAGCACAGGGTGCGGGGCGAGCGGCAACGGACGCGCGTCCTCCTTCAGCCAAGTCGGTTCCTCGGTCCATTCGTCCTTCCACCCGTTCCAGCGCAAGGCGAGCGCAGCGGGCGGGGGGAGCACCGCGGCCTCATCTGCGGTGAAGACCAGGTGGTGGGCCAGGCGGTTGTCGCGCTGCGAGTAGTCGAGCCCGCGGGCTACGAAGCGTGACAGCACGTACCAAGCTTGGCTGCCGGCCTCGAGCCGACGGAAGGTGAAGGTCTCGCCTGCGGCGGCGTCGTGGGGCGTCCCGAGGGCTTCGAGCTGCTGCGTCAAACGTTCGGACAGCGAGGCATGCCGGGCGACGGTGCAGAAGCCGGAACGTCCGGCGACGAGTCCGCGGGGGGCGGAGGTGAAGATCAGTTGCAGGGGCATGGAAATCAGCGGCGGGAGAGCAGGTCGGGCGAGGCGCGGTGGAGCAGCCAGTAGACCGGTTCCTCGACGTGGGCTGGCGCGAGGCGCTGCGGGTCGGGAGCGATGCGGCCTTTGTTGGGGCCGGCGGCGATCACGGTGGGTTGATGGCCGAAGGACGTGACCGCGAAGTAGCAGATTTCGCTGGCGAGCGATTCGGCCGTGGCGACCAGGCCCGGGCACAGGCTGGCGAGCACGGCGCGGACGCGGTCGGAGTTGCGGCGGACGGCCGCGAGGTCGAACTGGCCCTCGTGCAGGACAGGTTCGAGCGGGGAGGACAGCAGGAACTGCCAGGTGTCGCTCTTGCCGACCACGAACGCCAGCGGGGTGGCGATGCGTTGGCCTGGGGCGAGGCCGAGCACGCGTTTGATGCGCGTCTCCATCTCGGCGAGGATGCTGTCCTGCTGGTCGACGCGGCCCTTGAGCGAGAGCTGCGGGTCGTCGACGCCGACGAGCTTAGCCTTGAAGCGCGCGTTCGCGGTCGGGTCGAAGAGGAAGAGCAGGCCCGCGGAGTTCGCGACGTGCATCGCGCCCGGGGAGTCGTGGATGTCGATGCCGGGTTCGAAGTGTTCGCCGGCGTTGTCGTAGAGCACGATGGACGTCTCTTCGCGCTGGGCGCCCGGTCGGGCGAGGGAGTAGATGAACGGCCGCGGCAGGGACACCATGCGGCCGAGGCGCGGGAGCTTTTCGTAGGTCGCGCCTTCGAGCGCGGTCTTGCCCAGCAGCGCGTCTTCGGGCGTCGCCGCGGAGAAGAGCGTGTTGCGCATCTGGTTAAGCAGCATGTTGCCGCTCGGGTCGCCGTCCTTGAAGGCCAAGCCAAAGTCGTTGGGCAAGCGGTCTTGCAGCACGTGCGTCAGGACCGCGAGGTAGTAGGATTTGCCGGCGCTCGGGGCCCCGATCACCGACAGGATGCGGTGGGGCATCTCGAGGTAGCCCGGCGGCAGTTGGCGACGGCAATGCGGGCAGGCCAAGTCGGTGCACGCCAGGCCCATCGGGTCGAGCGCGAGCCCTTGGTCGTTGAAGCGGGTCGGGTGGAAGCGCAGGCGCGCGTCGGCCCCGAGGATGGGGTCGCCCCGCAGGTCTTCGTGGACCGCGACGCTGAGCGCGTCGCCGGCGTCGAAACGCGTCCAGCAGACCGGGCAGAGGTGGGCGCCCTTGTTCTGTTCCGCGGCCAAGGCCGACGGGGCGGCGGGCACGGCGGCAGCCTCCTCGCGCGGCGAGAGCAGGGCGGCGATCTGCGACAGCTTGAAACCGACCTCGAGGCCTGCGGGCGTGCAGGCGAGCGTGTCGGTGGCGCGGCCGAGGTTTGCGGCGAATTCCAGCAACTGTTGCGGGGGCAGTTCGCCGAGCAGCTCGCCGGACTGGGCGTCGAAGAGCATCCAGGTGGAGGTGCGGACCGCGGCGAACGGGTCCTCCTCGTTGGGGGAGACCACGAACAAGGCGTCTTCCAGTTGGACCGTCGAGGTTTCGGCCAGGGTCAGGGGCTGGCGGAGCGGGGCGCCGTTCACCAGCACTACGGTCTGGCCGGAGGGCTCCAGGCGCAGCCCTTGGTCGGTCGTCGACAGGGAAAGGGCCGGGCGGGCGGAGGGCTGGGGAAAACGAGTCGGAAAACTCTCGGTGGATCCTTTTTGGCCGTTCAGGCAGTTGACCCATCGAAAAGGGGTCTTTTTCTTGCTGGAGGTGAACATGGGTCCAAAAAGGGCGGGGAAGGAAGACTGCTGTTGAAATCCAGCCTAATGTCAGCACCATAGTCAGCGAATCCCTGCCCCAAAGCCACCCCTAAACGATGGAAACTGAAGCCGACCAGTCCGCCTTGGAGCGCGCCCGCAATGGCGACCTCGGGGCGTACAACGAGCTGGTCCTCCGTTACCAGGGTAGGATCTTCGCCAAAGTCTTCTCGTTGCTTCGTAATAGGCAGGATGCCGAGGAGATCACGCAGGATACCTTCATCCGGGCGCACCGCGTGTTGGCTTCCTTCCGGGGGACCGCGACTTTCTCGACCTGGATTCACCAGATCGGCACCAATCTGGCCCGCAACCGCTACTGGTATTGGCGCCGCCGCAAGCGCGACCAGTCGATGTCCTTGGACGCCGACCTGGGGGAAGACCCGGGCGCGACCTTGCACGACATCTTGTCCGACGGCTCGCAAGGCCCCGGGCACGAGGCCGAGCACAACGAATTCGTCAAGAAAGTGGCCGAGTGCATGGAACAATTGAAGCCGGAACACGCTCGTATCCTGACGATGCGCAACATCCGCAACCAGTCGTACGAGGAGATCGCCGAAGAGCTCGGCCTCTCGATCGGCACGGTCAAGAGCCGCATCAACCGCGCCCGTGAAGCCCTGCGCCAACTGATGGGAGAGGAGTTCCGCGAATGAGCAACGCCGAGCTGGAGGCCTTGATCCTCTGCTATCTGGATGGAACCGCCACGCGCGAGCAGGTCGTGCGCCTGCGCAACGCCATCCAAGCCTCCGACGAGCTCCGCCAGCGCTTCCACGCCCGCGTGCGTCTGCACAAAGCCCAGATGGCTTATCTCCGTGGCCGTGCCGACCTCGACGCCGCCCAAGCCGTCGCCGGCTTGGCCCGCTTCGCCCAACGGGCGGGCCGGATCTTCGCCCATGCCTGCGTGCTCGCCCTGGTGTTCGTCCAGCTGCGCGTGACCTTGCCGGCCGAATACAGCGGCCTGATGCTCTATGTCGAGGACGCCTTGACCGAGGAAGTCTCGCCCGAAGGCGTGACGGTGCCTGCGCCTGACGCCGCGGCCTTGGCCGTCGTGGCCGAGGTGATGCCCGACGACATGCCGGACATGGCCCTGCCGACCTTGACGATTCCGGACATGTTCAATCCCGTGGAAGACCCGGGCTTGAACGAGGCCTAAGCGGTTATCCGCCTTGCTTCCGGCCCGGAGGTCAATCTTCTGACCTACAGATGCAGGCCGCTTCCCACAGGCCGGAGGTCAAACTCCAAGGCACCGCCGCCGCTCCCGGCGTCGGCCGTGGTCCGGTGTACCTGCTCCTGCAGGGCATGGCCATCGTCGCCTGCCAGAAGGTGCCGGACGTCGAGGCGGAGCTCCGCCGTTTCGAGGCCGCTTTGGAGTCGACCCGCCAGGCCATCGCCAAGCTCCGGCATGACGTGGCCCAGAGCTTGGGCGAATCCGAAGCCGCCATCTTTGATGCGCACCTCTTGGTCCTCGACGACGTCGCCTTGATCGACGACGTCAGCAAGGAGGTCCGGAAGTCCGGCTTCAACGTCGAGTTCTGTTTCCAGGAGGTCGTCCAGCGCTACATCGACATCTTTGAGCGCATGGAAGACGACTTCCTGCGCGAGCGCGCTGCGGACATCCGCGACGTCACCAGCCGCGTGATGCACCATCTCTTGGGGACGCGTCCTGCGCATGCGGCGATGGCCGCCCGCCAGCAGGTCGTCGTCGCCCGCGACCTCACGCCGTCCGAGACCGCCGGCCTCCCGGAGGATGGTGTCTTGGCTTTCGTGACCGAAGAAGGCGGCCGCACCGGGCATTCGGCCATCATGGCTCGCTCCTTGGAGATCCCCGCCGTCGTTGGTGTGAAGGGCCTCATGGACGCGGTGCAGGAAGGCGACACCATCCTCGTCGACGGCGAGACAGGCGCGGTGGTCGTCAATCCCACGGCCGCGACCTTGGAGGGCTACCGCGACCAGGAGCTCGCCATCCGCCGTCGGCGCGACCGCGTCATGCGCGAGATCGCCTTGCCGGACGTCACCGCCGACGGTGAAGCCTTCGCCTTGCAGGCCAACATCGGTGGGCCTGAAGACCTCGAAGACGCCCGTCTGTACTGCGCGCAAGGCGTGGGTCTCTACCGCACCGAGAACCTTTATCTCCGCCTCGACGCTTGGCCGACCGAAGCCCAGCAATATGAGGAGTACGCTGAAGTCGTGCGCGAGGCCAAGGGCCGGTTGGTGACCTTCCGTACCCTGGACCTTGGGGGCGACAAGCGGTTGGGCGACCTGAACGACGAGGCCAACCCGTTCATGGGGTATCGCGCCATCCGGCTGTGCCTCGACCGCCCGGATGTCTTCCGTCCGCAGTTGCGCGCGATCTTGCGCGCGGCGGCGTTGGGGCCGGTCGCGGTGATGTTCCCGATGATCTCCGGCATCGAGGAATTTCGGCGCGCCAAGGAAGTGCTGACCGCGGTGGCGGCGGAGCTGGCCGCAGAAGGCGTCGTCCCCGCCGAGCGTATCCGGCTCGGCGCGATGATCGAGATCCCTTCGGTCGCCGCAGTGGCGGAGGACTTGGCGAAGGAAGTCGATTTCTTCAGCGTCGGCACGAACGACCTCGTGCAGTACCTCTTGGCGGTCGATCGCGGCAACCCGCGCATTGCCGCGCTCTATGAGCCCGCGCATCCCGCCGTCGTGCGCACGCTGGAGCGGATCTTCAAAGCCGCCCGGCAACACGGCGTGGCGGCCGCCGTTTGCGGCGAACTGGCGGGCGATCCCGTTTGGGCGCCCTTGCTCATCGGCCTCGGCGCCCACGAACTCAGCATGGCGCCCCCGGCGATCCCCGAGGTCCGTTTCGTGTTGCGCCATGCCACGCGCGAGGAGTTGACGCAGCTGGCCCAACGCGCCTTGGCTCTGACCGAGTGCTCGGCCATCAAGGCCTTGCTCGCTGATTTCTCCGCCTCGAAACTCAAGCTTCGCTGATGTCCGCCGCGCTTCCTGTCCCTAATCCGCACATCGCGGCCATGGCCGCCTACACCCCGGGAGAACAGCCTCAAGGCGGGGGTTGGGTTAAGCTGAACACGAACGAGAACCCCTATCCACCGAGCGCGCAGGCCTTGGCGGCCATTCGGGCCGTCGTGGCGGAAGAGGGCGCCGCCTTGCGCCTTTATCCCTCGCCGGACTCCTCGCCCTTGCGCGAGGCCGCGGCGACGCTGCATGCCTTCCCCGCAGCCGATATCTTGGCCGGCAACGGTTCGGACGACCTCCTGAATATCCTGATCCGTGCCTACGCGGGGCCCGGCCGCCCGATCGGCATGCTCGACCCGAGCTACTCGTTGTATCCGGTGCTCGCTGCCGCCCAGGGGGCTTCCGTCGTGAAGGTCCCCATCCGCCCTGACTTCGGTTTCGACGTCGAAGCCGTGGCCCGTTGCGGCGCCGCCATCTTCTTCCTCACCAATCCCAACGCGCCCTTGGGCGTGTCGTTCCCGCCGGCGAAGGTCGCCGAACTCGCCCGGGCGTTCCCTGGTCTGCTCGTCGTCGACGAAGCCTATGCGGCGTTCGCGGACGCCGATTGCGCCGAACTGCCGAAGACGCATGCGAACGTCGTCGTCACGCGCACTTTCTCCAAGGGCCATGCCTTGGCGGGGTTGCGCGCCGGCTATGCGCTCTGTCCGCCTGGCTTGGCGTCCGTGCTTCATCGCGTCCGCGACAGCTACAACCTCGACCGCTTGGCGCAGGTCGCCGCGTCCGCGGCCTTGGCCGATGTCGCTTGGCTCAGCGCGACCGTCGGCAAGGTGCGTGCCGAACGCGCGCGTCTCACCCGTGGCCTGGAGGCCCTCGGTTGGACCGTGGTCCCTTCGTCGGGCAACTTCGTCCTCGCCACGCCGGCGTCGGCGCGGCGGCCGGCTTCGTCCGCCACGGGCGAGCACGCCTTTGCGTTCCTGCGTGAGCGCAAGATCCTGGTCCGCCGTTTTCCGAACCACCCGCTGACGGCGTCCGCTTTGCGCATCACCGTCGGAACTCCCGCGGAAATGGACGCTTTTCTGGCGGCGGCGCAGGCTTGGTCGGAAGGGTGAGGTTGACATTCCCTCGGTGCGGAGGGATTTTTTGGGCATGAGCACCGGCGCCCGCCAAGCCACCATTCGTCGCGACACCGCGGAGACGAAGATCGCCCTGTCCGTCAACCTCGACGGCACGGGCGTTTCCGAGATTTCGACCGGGATCGCCTTCTTCGACCACATGCTGACGCTCTTCAGCCGCCATGCCCTCATCGACCTCAAGGTCAAGGCCGACGGCGACACCGACGTCGACTACCACCACACCGTCGAGGACGTGGGCATCGTCTTGGGCAGCGCGATCAAGGAAGCCTTGGGCGACAAGGCCGGTATCCGCCGCTATGGGTTCTTCATCCTGCCGATGGACGAGACCTTGGCCCGTTGCGCCGTCGACCTTTCCAATCGCGCCATGATGGTCTACCAGGTGGAAATCTCGAACTACATGGTGAAGGACTTCAACATCGCCCTCGTCCGGGAGTTCTTCCAGGGCTTGGCGAACGCGTTGGCCTGCAACCTGCACCTCAAGCTCGAGTACGGCGAAGAGCCGCACCACATCGCCGAAGCCTTGTTCAAGGTCTTCGCTCGCGCCTTGCGGGCGGCCGTCGAGATCGACCCGCGCCAAGGTGGCCGGGTGCCGAGCACCAAGGGTACGCTTGCCTAAACGTGGAAGCCGCTGGGACTAGCCGTCGCCCTCGGGTGGCCGTGATCGATTACGGCATGGGCAACCTGCGGAGCGTCAACCGCGCGATGGTGGCGGCCGGTGCCGACGCTTATCTGGCGGCGACCCCGCAGGCGGCCGAACACGCCGATGCCGTCGTCTTCCCAGGGCAAGGGGCCATGGCGGACTGCATGGCCTGCATTCGTCGCAACGATTTCGAAGTCTTCATCAAAGAATGGGTCGCCGCGGATCGCCCGTTCCTGGGGGTCTGCATGGGCCTGCAGGTCCTGTTCGAACGCTCGGAAGAAGCCACGGTCCCTGGACTCGGTATCTTCCCGGGGGTCGTGACCCGCTTCCCGTCGACCCCTGGCCTGCGGATTCCGCACATGGGTTGGAACGAAGCCGTTTTCAAGGCCGAGAGCCCCTTGACGGCGGGCCTGAACGCCCAAGGGGAACCCTTTTACTTCGTGCACAGCTACCGGGTGGTGCAGACCGACCCGGCCTTGGTTTGGTGCGAGACGGACTATGCAGGGCGCTTCGTGAGCGGCGTCCGGCGGGGGAGGGTGCTGGCCACCCAGTTCCACCCCGAGAAAAGTCAGGTCAAAGGCTTGCAACTGTACCGTAATTTCCTGACTTTGGCTGACCGCTGAGGCGTCAGGCCTATGGCGGCAACCACCCCGCCATGAGCACCAAGAACGCCATTCTCAAACTGGACGACAAGGAAATCGTCCTCCCCATCGTCGTCGGCACCGAACAAGAGTGCGGCGTCGACGTCCGCAAGCTGCGCGACGAGACGGGTTACATCACCTTCGACGACGGCTACGCCAACACCGGCGCCTGCGAGTCCAAGGTCACCTTCATCGACGGCGAGAAGGGCATCCTGCGTTACCGCGGCTACTCGATCGAGGAACTCGCCGAGAAGTCGACGTTCATCGAAACCGCCTACCTCCTGATCTACGGCGAGCTGCCCACCGCGGCGCAGTTGAACACCTTCAAGGCCCGCATCCTCGACAACTCCCAGGTGCATGAAGGCCTGCGCATCGCCCTCAGCGGCTTCCCCGGCAACGCGCACCCGATGGCCGTCCTCTCGGCCACCCTCAACACCTTGGGCTGCTACTATCCCGACCTCGGCACCAACGAGCGCGCCCATGACTTGGCGAAGTTCGACGAGACCGCGGCCGTCCTGATGTCCAAGGTCCGCACCTTGGCCGCCTTGGCGCACCGCTCCAAGGAAGGTGAGCCGCCCGTCTACCCGAAGCCGGGCTTGGACTACTGCTCCAACTTCCTGCATCTGCTCTTCTCGCAGCCCAACGCCGATTACGCCGTCCACCCGGAAATCGCCCGCGCGCTCGACCTCATCCTCCTCCTCCACGCCGACCACGAGCAGAACTGCTCGACCTCGACCGTGCGCATGGTCGCCTCCGGCGGCGCCAACCTCTTCCCGTCCGTGTCCGCCGGCGTCTGCGCCTTGTGGGGCCCGCTCCATGGCGGCGCCAACCAGGCCGTCATCGAGATGCTGCAGGAAATCCACGCTTCGGGTGACGACGGCTCGAAGTTCATCGCGGACGCCAAGGACAAGACCAAGCAGGTGCGCCTGATGGGCTTCGGCCACCGCGTCTACAAGAACTACGACCCGCGCGCCAAGATCATCAAGGCCCAGTGCGACAAGGTCCTCAAGGTGCTCGGCATCAACGACCCGCTCCTCGCCATCGCCATGCGCCTCGAGGACGCCGCGCTCAACGACCCGTACTTCAAGCAGCGCAACCTCTACCCGAACGTCGACTTCTACTCGGGCATCATCCTCAAGGCCATCGGCATCCCGACGGAGATGTTCACGGTCATCTTCGCCATCGGCCGCATGCCCGGCTGGATCTCGCACTGGAAGGAAATCGCCGAGACCCCGAAGCAGAAGATCCACCGCCCGCGCCAGATCTACGTTGGTTCGACCGAGCGCAAGTACGTCGGCATCGCCCAGCGCGCCTAAGCTTCGCCACTAGTCCAGCAAGGGGGAGGGCCGAACGTTTCCGTTCGGCCCTCCGTCTTTGAGTCATCCACTGTAAGCCGGATTCTGTCCTGGGTGGCTCTCGCCAGCCCTTGCGCATTCATTTCTCTGTCCTTGCGGACCCGCCTTGCGGCGGTGCGACAACCCGGAACCTTGGTGGGCGGCCTCGGGCGGTCCCTGTTTGTCTTGCACCGGATTGGGTTTACCATGCCTCCGCGGTCGCCCTTGGAGCGGTGGGCTCTTACCCCACCTTTTCACCCTTACCGTTTCCCTTGCGGGGACGGCGGTTTGTTTTCTGTGGCACTGTCCGTCACGGTTTGACCCGTGCCCCGACTTGCGGCGGGAATCCTGCCCTATGGTGTCCGGACTTTCCTCGCGTCTTGCGACGTGCGAATGCGGATGGATGACTGTGCGGTTAGCCTGCGGAGGTCGGGCGGGGAAGGGAAGGCCAAAGGCGGCTCCGGTGGGTCGGAAACGGCAGGGATTCGCTGTTTTTAGGACTCGCCCGAGGAAATCGGCCTTACATCCTGCGTTTACCCCCATCTATGAGCCTCCGTACCCGTCTCGCTGGCCTTTGCGCCGTCCTGCTTTCCTTCGTTTCGCTGTCGGCCGCTGAGGAGCCGATCAAGGTCGCCTGCATTGGCGACAGCATCACGCAGGGCGTGGGCGCCGAGCGTGGCAAGAGCTACCCCGACCAACTGCAGGCCCTGTTGGGTGAGAAGTACAAGGTCGGCAACTTCGGCGTCAGCGCTCGCACCCTCCTGCAGAAGGGCGACTTCCCTTACCGCAAGGAGAAGAAGTATCAGGAGGCCCTGAAGTTCCAGCCCAACATCGTCATCATCATGCTCGGCACGAACGACACCAAGCCGCAGAACTGGAAATACGAAGCTGAGTTCGTCGGCGATTACCGCGACCTCATCAAGTCGTTCCAGGAACTGCCGTCCAAGCCCAAGGTCTACGTCTGCCGTCCCTGTCCGGTCCCGGGCAAGGGCAACTTCGGCATCAACGAAGAGAACGTCCTGAAGGAAATCGAACGCCTCGGGCCGCTCATCAAGGAGCTCGATTGCGGCATGATCGACATGCATGCGGCGCTGCTCGAAAAGGCCGCGCTGCTGCCCGACCGCGTGCACCCGAACACCGCGGGTGCGGCGGAGATGGCCAAGGCCGCCGCCAAGGCGATCGCCACCAAGTAAGCTTTAGGCCTGCTTCGGGCTGACCTTCGCGAGGACCTCGCGGGCCGCCGCGCTGAGGGCCCGCCAGCGCTCCCACGGGTGCGCGGGGCCATGGGCGATGAGCCGCAACGTGCTGCGCCATTCGAGAATGGCGCGCTCGAGGTCGCCCATGGCGCGCTCGAGGTCGCCCGTGCCGGGGCCGCGGCCTTCCGCGTCGGGCGGCGGCAGCTTGCCGTGCAGCACGAAGCCGCGCAGCACCTCGGCGCAGCCTTCGCCGAAGCTCTCGGGGAGGCCGTCGCGCAGGTAGCCCTCCGCCGTGAGCGACTTGTAGGTCAACCGACAGCAAGCGCCTAGGCGGCTGCTGCTGCGTCCGCCGGCCGCGACGCGTTCGCCCGCGCGGAGCTCGGCCAGGTCCCACGCGAGGTCGTGCACGTCGTAACCTTCATCCTCGAGGGCGGCGGCGACGGCGAGGCCTTCGCCGTGCTGGAAGAGGGCGGCGATTTCGCCGCGGCGGGTCGGCCGGGCTTGTGCATCGATGAGGCCGAGTTTCAGCCAGAGCCGTCCGGCGCGGGCGGCGGAAATGTGGCCGCCGCCCAGGACCGTGCCGAGGTGGATGTCTTCCTTCTGCACTTTGCGGCGCAGTGGGTTGATCAACGGTTGTTCGTCGGCGTCTGGGATGACGCGGACGTTGGCTCGAGAGTAGTCGAGCCGGACCTGGACGGTGTCGCGGAGCACGTAAAGTTCGCCGAACGCTTGGCCGCCCTGCGTGAGCTTGGGCAGCAATGGCAGGATTTCCTTCTCAAGGGTCTCCAACTTCCATTGGCGACGCGGGCCGCGTGGGCCCTCGTGCTTTAGCAGCGCTTTGCGGAGCCAGTCCGCAGGCTCGAGACGGTCTGTTTCGCCCGTCTTAGGGAAGTGCGCCAGCGGGACGGCGCGGCCGTGGCGGACCGAGCCATCGGGGGTCGGCAAGCGACAGGGCGTGCCGACGGTGACCCCGCGGAGCGAGTCGGGCTTGGTCAGCGCCGGATGCCACTCGCCTTTGACGAGGATGAGGGCCTCGGTGAGCGGGACGACCTTGGAAGGGCGCAGGCGTTGCCAGATGCCGTTGCGTCCGCACATCTCCTCGATCTCGCGGATGACGACGGGCAGGGCGGGGGTCGTCTCGACTTCGGGTAGCGTCAACTGGTCTAGGGCCAACTGTACCGGTTCACGGGTGAACAGCGAAGCAGCCAGCCGACGGGCGGCCTCCTGGGGGTCCTTCGCCCGGTGCATGAGGGCCAGGAAGGCCGGCCAGTCGAGCGCTTCCCCGCGCTTGAGCTGCAAAGGCTTGGCCTCGCCGAGGCGCGGTGAGTCGCCGGACCAAAGCGCGAAGCCCTTTTCGTCGAGCCCCCGGCGGCCAGCACGACCGAACATCTGCAGCAGTTCGTCTGGGCGCACTTCGCGTTCGGCATGGTCCGTCGCGTAACGACGGTCCGTGACTAGCACCGATCGCAGCGAGAAGTTGATGCCCGCCGCTAGTCCGGTGGTGGCGACGACCACCTTGAGCCGGCCAGATTTCGCCCAAGGTTCGATCAGCAGGCTGCGCTGTTCGTAGGTCAGGCCGCTGTGGTGGAGGCCGACCCCTTGCCGCAGGAGGCGGTAGAGGTCTTCGCCGGCCATCTCGCGTTGGGCGGGGGAGAGTTGAGGGCCGTTGCCCATGGGCAGGCCATGGGCGATATCGCGGGCGATCTGTTCGGCTGCCCGTCGGCGTGGGGCAAAGACCAGGATGGGGCCGAGGTCGGCCAAGATGCCCTTGATGACCGCTCGGGCGATGGGACTACGAACCCCCTCCGGCTCCTTGGTCTCCAAGGCGTCCAGCCAGACCTCCTCCAGCGGGACCGGGCGTTTGTGTTCTTCGACCAAGGTCACCGTACGTCCCAGGGAACGGAGCCATTCGGCCGTGGCCTTGGGGTTGGCGATGCTCCCGCTCAGCAGGAGCAACTGGGTCTCCTTGGGGGCGAGGGCTAGGACCGTCTCATAGGCCGCCCCGCGGCGGAGGTCCGCGATCATCTGGTATTCATCCACCACCAGCAGGTCAGGGTGCTGGCCCTCGAGGAAGCGGTGGCGTTGGGTTTCGAGCGTGGCTACGACGACCGGGGCCCCGAGGTTCTCGCTCAGGTCACCGGTTGCGATGCCGACGTCCCAGCCTTCGGCCTGCCATTCGGCCCGCTTGTCGTTGGCCAGGGCGCGGGTCGGGACGGTGTAGACCGCTTGCCCCTTGTGGCCGGACTCGACCAGCAGCTCAAAGACGTGGGTCTTCCCGGCGCCCGTGGGGGCTTGGACGACCACGTCCTCCCCCCGCCGGAGCGCGGCCAAGGCCACCTGTTGCCAGTGGTCGGGGAGGATGAGCCGTTGGTCCGCCATGTCAGGATTTCAGCAAACCGTGATTGAACTTGGACGCAAGCCGGAGGGCGTTTGCGGTTGCGACAAAAGCGGGGGCCGTGCTACGACCAAGGTCGCATGGCCATAAGCAACGATCTCGCCCGCGGGCTCAAGAAAGTCGACCACGACCTCGCGTTCATGATGGGGTGCTTCGTCGAGGTGCTCGAGCAGCTCGAACATAAGGACCTCGCCGGCACGTTGCCGTGGATGGGCAAGCGCAAGCTGCGTGGCGTGCAGATCTTTTCCTACCGCGGCGTGCAGGCGTACTCGATCGCCTTCCAGCTCCTCAACATGGTCGAGGAGAACGCCTCCGCGCAGTCCAAGCGTCTCCGTGAATCGAAGCATGGCCTGGCCTCCGATCCCGGTTCCTGGGGACGCGCGCTGAACCGCTTGCGCGATTCCGGCCTCAGCGACAAGCAGGTCGCCAAGCGCCTCAACCGCATCCGCGTCGAGCCTGTGCTCACCGCGCACCCGACGGAAGCCAAGCGCGCCACCGTCCTCGAAATTCACCGCGAGATCTACAAGCTCCTTGTCCGCCGCGAGAACAGCATGTGGACCGTCGCCGAGCAGCGCGCGATCCGCGACGAGATCAAGGTCGCGCTCGAGCGCCTCTGGCGCACCGGGGAGTTCTACCAGCAGAAGCCCGACGTCCAGTCCGAGCTGCGCAACATCAACTACTTCCTGTCGAAGGTCTTCCCGGACGCCTTGGTCAGCATGGACCTGCGCCTCCGCCAGGCCTGGGAAGAAGCCGGTTTCTCGGCCGACAAGATCGAGCACCCCGATTCGATGCCCATGGTCACCTTGGGCACCTGGGTGGGCGGCGACCGCGATGGCCACCCGCTTGTGACCGCTGAAGTCACGACCCGCGCCCTCAACCTCTTCCGCTCGACCGCCTTGGCCATCGCCAACGAGCGCCTCGAGACCCTCGGCCAGCGCCTCTCGCTGGGCGACCACCTCCAGCTCCCGCCGGCCGTCTTCGTCAAGCAGGTCGAGAAGCATGCCGCCGTCCAAGGCGAAGCCGGTGAAGCCGCCCTCAAGCGCAACATCGGCGAGACCTGGCGCCAGTACATCAACCTCATCCGCCTGCGCCTCCCTGAGACCGTTGGCGAGTGCGCCCCGGGCAAGCACAAGACCCCGGATGGGGTCATCGCGGACCTCCTGTTCCTGCGCGAGACCCTCATCGAGGTCGGCGCCGGCAACATCGCCCGTTACGAACTCGACCCGCTGATCCGTTTCCTGCGCACCTTCGGGTTCCATATGGCGACGCTGGACATCCGCCAGAACAGCGCCTTCCACGACAAGGCCATCAGCCAACTGATGGAAGCCGCGGGCTTGGCCGACACCGACTACGCGCATTGGGATGAGTCGCGCCGCTTGGGCTTCCTCGATTCCGAGCTCCGTTCCACGCGCCCGTTCATCCGCGAACAGGCGAGCATCGGGCCGGAAGCCGACGCCGTCATCGCGTGCCACCGCGCGCTCGTCGAACACATCAAGCAGTACGGCTCCGCCGGCTTGGGTGCGCTCATCGTCAGCATGACGCGCTCCGTCTCGGACCTCCTTTCCGTCTACCTGCTGGCCCGCGAAGCCGGCCTCACCGCTGGCGGCGCCGACGAGCCCTATTGCTTGCTCCCGGTCGTCCCGCTCTTCGAGACCATCGACGACCTCGAGCGCAGCACCGCGATCCTCGACGCCTTCCTTTCGCACCCGATGACCCGCCGGACGCTGGAGATGCGCCGCGATACGGGCGTCACCGACGGCCTCACGCAGCAGGTCATGATCGGGTATTCCGACTCCAACAAGGACGGCGGCATCCTGGCTTCGCTCTGGAACCTCTACCGCGCCCAGCTGAACCTCACGGCCGTCGGCGCCAAGCACGGCGTACGCATCGTCTTCTTCCATGGCCGTGGCGGCACCATCTCCCGCGGCGCTGGTCCGACCCACCGCTTCATCGACGCCTTGCCTCCGGGCAGCATCAACGGCGAGCTCCGCGTCACCGAGCAGGGCGAAAGCATCACGCAGAAGTACGCCAACCACATCACCGCGGTGAATAACCTCGAGCTGCTGTCGGCGGGCGTCACCCAGAACACGCTGCTGAACGAAGCCGTCGAGGCCGATGACGTCGCCTTGAGCAAGGTCATGGACCGCTTGGCCGAGTTTTCGCGCGAAGCCTACCAAGGCCTCATCCGCACCCCGAAGTTCATCGAGTTCTTCCGCCAGGCCACCCCGATCGACGTCATCGAAGCCAGCCGCATCGGTTCGCGTCCGTCGCGCCGCACCGGCGCCGCGTCCTTGGAAGACCTCCGCGCGATCCCATGGGTCTTCGCCTGGAGCCAGGCCCGTTTCTACCTCTCGGGCTGGTATGGCGTCGGGTCCGCCTTGGCCCGCATGAAGGAAGAAGACCCGAAGGGCTTCGAACTCCTCCGGAAGCATTACGATTCTTGGGCGCCTCTGCGCTACATGCTGAAGAATGCTTCGACCAGCGTCATGGCGGCGAACCGCAGCATGATGAAGCTATACGGCTCGATGGTGACGGACAAGAAGCTCCGCAACCAGTTCCTCGGCCGCATCCTGACCGAGCATTCGCTGACCCGCAAGATGCTCAACGACCTCTCGGAATCCAAGTTGACCGAAGGCCGCCCGCGTCTGCGTAAGGTCATCATGCTGCGTGAGGCCGCCATCGACCTCCTGCACGAACAGCAGGTCGCCTTGCTCAAGGATTGGCGCAAGAAGCTGGCGGACGGCGAGCGTAAGGAGGCTGAAGCCCTCTTGCCGCAGATGCTGCTTTCGCTCAACGCCATCGCCGCTGGCCTCCAGGCCACGGGTTGAGCGCTCAGCGTTTAGGCAGTTCCGCGGTCGCGGGGATTTCGCTGCGCAGCATCCGACCGATTTGGCCCGATAGCCAGAGGTAGTGGTCGGTCGGCACGTCCGACAGGTCGACGAAGGGGCTGGCGCCGACGGGGCGGGGGCCACCGCATTTCATGATGGCTGTGCCTTCGTCGAGCTCGTCGAACATGGCCACATAGACCATCTGGGCGCCGGCCTGCTTGGCCTCCAGTGCCTGTTTCCAGAGCAATTGGCCTCCCAGCCTTGGAATCTGGTCCAGACGGGCTTCCTTGCCGCGCAGGGCGGAGAGGTTGTGCCAGCTGAAGCCCGGGAAGATGACCGGCAGGTAGCCTTGGCCGGATTGGGCGCAGGCCTTGAGGTCCGGTTGCCAGACTTTCTGGGCATAGCCGGCGACTTCGCTGGGGCGGCCGAACCGGCCGACGGACCACGGGCTCACGATGTCCGCTTGCTGAATGAGGGCGCGGATTGCGGGGTCGGGTAGGGCGTCGGCTTTGCCTTCGCGCCAATAGGAGGGGACGCCCAGCATGACGGCGGCACCCGTCGAGCGGATCTGCTGGAGCAAGGCTTGCCACTCGGCGACGGCGGCGGGGCGGTCGTTGAAACCCAGACCCCAAAGCGCCACCAGGGGTTTGCCGGCGTGGTATTGGTAGCAGGGCTGCTGGGTCTGCCCGGACGCCACGAGCCTCTGCCAGTCTTCCGCGACCACGCCGAACCGCTCGGGCTTCAGCCCAGAAAGGTCATACATCACCGTCAGCGAACGCCCCTCGGCGTTGGCGGACTCGGTGCACTGGCGCAGGACCATGTCCAGTGCGGCAGCGCCGCGGCCTGGGCTGAGCCCGACAGCGAAGCGCTGCAGCATGGCCCCATCGAGGCCATAGTCCTTCATCCAGCGAAAGTGCCGACGGACGGTCAGCGGATGGACGCTGCTGAAGAGCGGGGCCTTGGTCCCGTCCGCGAACTGGAATGGCGACGCATAACGTTCCTCGGGTGTGAACTCGGCAAGGTCGGGCCACACATCGAAGCTGCAGTTCCCAGGAGCGAAGCGTTTACCTGGTCCATAATGCACCCAGCCGAGGCCACTGGCGTCGCCTTCGGCCCGGAACCAACCTTGGTAGCCGCAGACGACCTTCCCGGCCAGCGTCGCATGGGTGGGCGTGGCTGCGTTGAGGCCGGCGATCCCGAGCAGGCAGGCGAGGGCGGCCTTGAGCATGAAGCGTTTAGACGTGCTTCCAGAAATCCATCAGGAACCGCGTCGCCAGCTGGGTCAGGAAGACGATGTTCCAGAAGATCAGCTGCAGGCCGAGGGAGGGCCCGAAGCCCATGCTGAGCACTTGGGCGGCGGCGCTGGTGACCAGCAGTACGACCGTCGCGGTGCAAAGGGAGATGACGAGGACCTCGATCGACTTCGGGATGAAGCCCGAGAGGCTCGTGTCGGCCATGCAGATCGCCGCGAAGGTGAGACCCACGGAGAGGATGCCGGTGAGGCCGATGCCGATGGCGGAGCCGTCCTTGCCGAAGAAGTGCTGGGCGGCGAGGCGGCCGAGAATCGGCAGGTAGATGAGCACCATGGCGAGGGCGATCCAGAAGCCCGTGCTGCCGTAATCCTGCCCGAGGATCTTCTGCGCGTAGTTCTCGGCGGCGCTCTTGATGACGGCTTCTTTGACCGGGTTCAGCGGATTGGCGAGGAGGAGGATCACGGGTGCAAGGCGTAGATAATCGAAGGCTCGCTGTCGACGCTTAAGGCAGGCGGAGCTCGATGGTGAGTTCTTTACCGGCCTCGGGTGTGACCGTGCGGCTGACTTCGCCGCACTTCACGGTGACCTTGCCGCCGGCGGCGGGGACTTCCACGCGCGTCACGTCGTTGAGGTCCTTGTCTTCGCCCTTGGTCAGGGCGGTCTGCGAGGTGGTTCCTTGGCTGACGGTTACCAAGGCGGCGACGCGCTTGTCTCCTTGATAGGCACGGAGCGCGATATGGGTCTTGTCAGGCGCGACGGGCACCTTGCGGCCGCCGTTGAGCGCATGGTAGGCGGCAGTGCGGTCGACGCCGTGGACCTGCGTGGACCGCAGGTTCCAGACCATGGGGAAGGTCAGGCCGGTGCGGGCCCAGGAGGTCGCGTAGATCCACGTCTCGGGCTTGGCCGGGTCGGCGGCGGCGGCGCGTTCCATGAACCACGCGTGGTCCCAGCCCTTGGCGTCGGGGTTGTACTCGGTGACGCGCCAAGCCACCTGCCACTGCAGCGAAAGCATGGGCGTGACCTCTGAGTCAGGCTTGGGCGCGCCATCGGCGCCGAGCCAGACCTCGACCCAGTTGTGGTTGCCGTTGACGGTGACCCAAGTCGGCACGCCCGCGATGCGGGCCGGGATGCCGACGGAGCGAAAGGCGTCGCAGAGCAGGATCGAGAGGCCGGAGCAGGAGGCTAGGCCTTGGCGCATCGAGTCGCTGGGGCTTTGGTTGGCCGCGCGGCGGCGGGTGCTGTACTTCACGCCGACTTCGTCCTGGATCTTGGCGTTGATGAGCTTGGCGGCGGCGTCGCGGGAAGGCGCGTCCTTCACCATCTCGCCGAAGCGCTTCAGGAAGTCGGCGCGCCAAGGGTCGCGGGCTTCATCGAGGCAGGCGTAAGGCAGGACGTCGTTGAGGAAGATCGGCCAAGGCACCTGCTGGGCCCAAGCGAAGCGATGGCGGGCCTCCAGGGCCAAGCGGATGTTCTCCGCGATGGCCGCTGCGGAGACCTTGTGGCGGTCGACCGCCGGCATCGTCACCAGCAGGAAGTTTGCGCAATGCCGCGTCTCGGTGTCGGGGGAAGTCAGGAGCTCTTTCCAGCCGGGCAGGGTGGCGGCTTCCTTCACCCATGCGTCGGTGGCAGCGGTTTCCTTCGGGTCGATGTTGGCCTTGTAGGTCACCTCTGGGCGCTCATCCGGCACCGG
>JBEGRN010000011.1:0-16774 GCA_041180425.1 Verrucomicrobiota bacterium | reverse complement strand
CTCCTCAAACTCGCCCAAGGCACCGAGGCGGCGCCGGCCACCTTCGCCACCCTCGCCTTGGCGCGCCAGCGCTCTCCGTTGTTGGGGCAGCTGCTCTCCTCTCCGCATACGCACGTCCAGAATGAAGCGGTCCGGGCGATCCATGATGACGAAGGCATCCCCGCCGCTCGACCGGCGCTCGCGCAGGCACTGGGGCAGTCCTCCATGCCCGTCACGGCCTTGCGCCGCGTCCTCAACCAGAACCTGCGGGAAGGAACGCCTGAGGCCGCCGCCCGCCTGCTGAAGTGGTTAGAGGCCCAACCGGAGACCGCGCCGCTCGTCGATGAAGCCCTCCAGGCCTTGCTCGTCTTCGAGCTGCCGCCGGTCCTCGACCTTGTGGATGGCACCGCCAAGCAGTATGCGAAGCGCGACCGAGCGGCCCTGGCCGCCGTCTTGCGTCTGCACCAAAGCAAGCTACTCGCCTTCCAAGATGAAACCCTCAAGGCGATCGGCGTGGAGATCTTGGTCCGCTACGGCCTCGATGTCCCGACCGCTGATTTGCTCAAGTTAGCCCAAGACCCCAAGGTCGGTTCCGCGGTGCGCCTGCAGGTGCTGCGCCTGCTCTCCGTCAAGACGGACGCCCCGGCCGACGTGAAGGCCGCCCTGCTGGCGGCGACGGCCGACGGCAACGACCTTTCTCTCCGCGTCGAGGCCATGCAGCTCATGGCGCAGGCGGACCCGGCCAGCGCCTTGGCGGTCGCCCAACGTTTCCTCGACGGCAAAGGCGCCAAGCCCGCCGAAAAACAAGCGGCGGTCCGTGTCGTCTTCGGCAGCCCTAGCCCCACCGCAGGCCCGCTCCGCGCCGCGTTGGTCGGCAAGCTCCTGCAGCCCAAGTTCGATGCCGCCATCCGTTTAGACGTCTTCCTCGGCGCTCAGGCATCGTCCGAACCCGCCTTGCAGGCCACCCTGCGGCGTTATCAGGAAGCCTCGCGCCCAGCCGCGGAACTCGCGGCACCTGGCTTGCCTTACGAACTCTTGACCACCGGGGGCGACGCGGCTCGCGGCCGGACCATCACGCAGGAGCATCTTGCCGCCAATTGCGTCGCGTGCCATCGCTTTGAATCGGACGAAGGTAGCGAGGTCGGCCCCTTGCTGAAGAAAGTCGGCGAGCAACGCACGCCCGTCGAATTGGCGGAATCGCTGGTCAATCCCTCGGCGAAGATCGTCCCTGGTTTCGGCCTGGAAACCCTCACCTTACGCTCCGGCGAAGTCCTTACCGGCAGCGTGGTCAGCGAGACCAAGACGACCTTGCGGGTCAGGCAAACGGACGGCGTCCTCAAGGATGTCCCCGTGCCTTCTGTGGCGAGCCGGACCCAGCCGCTTTCCATCATGCCACCGATGCTCGGCATCCTGACGCCGGCGGAAGTACGCGATGTTGTCGCGTATCTGGCGACCTTGAAGACGAAGGCGCCCAAGGCTAAGAAGTAATACCTAGTTTGATGTAGGGTTGAATACCCGATATTTCCCCTCAGTATTAAGGCATGCCCCTCCGCTGCCTTTTGCTGCTTCTCCCTTGGGTACTGTGCGCGGAACTGCCTTCCACCAAGGTGTGGCAGAAGCAGCTCGAGGCTTGGAACAGCACGTTCAGCAATGCCCGTTTAGAGAACGTGCAATGGTCGCCGTCCGGGGAACGCTTGGCCTTCGCTTGGCGCGAAGCCGACGGACGCCTCGTCTATAAGGTCGTCGAGGCCGGTCAGCCTGCTTCCCTCCGCCCAGCCTTCGACCCTGAGGCTCTCGCCGCCTCCTTGCGGAAGGAGATCAAGCCTAAGGCCGATGCCCGCACCCTTGGGGTGGCGCGCGTGATCCCACAAGACGACGGCCAGCTCTGGATCGAGGGCAATGGCTTCGTCTGCTTGCTCTCTCCGGATGGCTCGGTGGCGAAGCAGGATGCCAGCAAGGCCCCTGAACTGAAGCCGGCGCCGACCGCGGGCCGCATCCGTAGCATGGGCGCGTCCCGCTACCTCGGGTCGACGCGTTGGGGCAGCAAATCTCCGGATGGCCAATGGCGGGTCGCGGTCGCGCCCGCAGAAGTGACGGTGACGGCGGCGACGGGCACGCGGGTGGTCTATGCGGCCTCCGGCGCCCAGGGCATCCCTGCCCTGCCTCCTGGCTTCGCTTGGAGCGGCCAACCGGCTTGGTCGCCGGACGGCAAGCATTTCGCCCTCTGGGCGACGCGGACGGTCCCGGTGCGCAAGTACCTCGTGAAGGACTCCGTCAAGGGAACCGAAAAGGAAATCGACTACGACAAGCCCGGGGACGACAAGACGCAGAGTTTGGCCTGTGTCTTCAGTTTAGCCGGAGGCTTCCGTTATCCCAGCAGCACGGTGCTGGGGCTGACGATGAATACGGACCGGCTGGATTGGACCGCGGACTCCGCGCGCCTGCGCTCGACCTACGTCCTGCGCGGTTTCACGGGCCACGGCATCCTCGAATACGACGTGCGGTCCACCCAGTGGCGCAAGCTGGTGACCGAGGAAGATCCGAAGTTCGTCTACACCTACGGCAGCTCCTACCGCTATGACCTGCCGGACGACACGATGCTCTGGGTCTCCGAACGCTCGGGCTGGACGCACCTGTACCGCATCGACCTGAAGACCGGCGCGACATTGCAGGCCCTCACGAGCGGCGCGTGGGTGATGAAGTCCGTCCTGCACGTCGATGAAACCGCCCGGCAGGTGACGTTCGTCGGCCTCGGGCGCAACGCGGGTGAGGATCCCTACTACCGGCAGGTCTATCGCGTGAACTTCGATGGCACCGGGCTCGTGCAGCTCACCGCGGGTGACGGCACGCATGACGCCCTGTTCGGCCCGGGCCGCAAGTACTTCGTGGACACCTTCTCCCGCGTCGACCTGCCGCCGCGCTACGTCTTGCGCCGCGCGACGGACGGACGCGAGGTCTGCCCGCTCGGGCAAGCCGATGATAAGCGTTTGCGTGCGGCCGGCTGGGAGGCCCCGCGTCGCTTCGTGGCGAAGGACCGCGACGGCAAGTTCGACATCCATGGCATCGTCCTGCGTCCCTTCCCCTTCGACCCCCAGAAGAAATACCCCGTGCTGGAGTACATCTACGCCGGCCCGCAGGACTCCTTCGTCCCCAAATCCTTCTCCGTCTGGCAAGGCAACCTCCGCGAGCCGACCCTCGAGGGCTTCTATGTCGTCCAAGTCGATGGCCGCGGCACCTGGAACCGCGGCAAGGAGTTCCATCAGGAATGCTGGCGCAACCTTGGAGACGCTGGTTTGCCGGATCGCATTATGTGGCTCAAGGCCCTTGGGCAGACCGAACCGCAGATGGACCTCGGCCGCGTCGGCATCCTCGGCGGCTCCGCCGGCGGGCAGAACACCGTCCATGCGTTGTTGCGCCACGGTGCGTTCTACAAGGCCGGCGCCGCCGATTGCGGCTGCCACGACAACCGCGTCGACAAGCTCTGGTGGAACGAGCAATGGATGGGCTACCCGATCGGGCCATGGTACGCCGCCAACGCTTGCGCCACCGAAGCCGCCCAGCTCAAAGGCCGCCTCTTCCTGACCGTGGGCGAGTCCGATACCAACGTGGACGTGAAGTGTTCCTATGATCTGCGCGACGCCTTGGTCGCCGCAGGCAAGCAAGACCTCGTGGAGTTCACGGTCGTACCGGGCGCCAACCATGGGGCTTGCGAGCGGGGCGACATGCGCGAGAAACGCCTCGACTTCTTCCGGCGCGCTTTGGGCGGCCCCTTGCCTCGCTGACCCATGCCGCACCACCCGCCTGGCCTCATCGTGTTGCGTCTGGCCAACGCCAACCAGCTCTTCAACACCATGGATCCGTCGCCGTTCCATGAGCGCGACCTGGACCACGACGCCGAAGAATTCATCGTCAGCTGGGCGCGCGAGCAATCCCCCGACGTCGCGTTGCGCCTGCGGATCGTGCTGAAGCAACCGGCGGACGAGCAGGTCGCCTCGATGGTCCAGGAATCCATCAAGCATTACTTCGCGTACCGGGCGCAGAACAGCCGACGAGAGGTCAAGGAGTTGATGCGCGAAGGCCGTACCTCGCTGGCGATCGGCTTGGCGTTCCTCGGCGCGACGTTGGCCGCGCGCAGCTTCCTGCCGACTGCCGGCATGTGGAGCGACTGGCTGCGGGAAGGCCTCATCATCAGCGGTTGGGTGGCCCTTTGGAAGCCAATCGACATCCACCTGTATCGCTGGTGGCCGGTGCGCCGCCTCTGGCACCTGCAGGACCGTTTGGCCGCCTGTCCGGTCGAGGTCGCCTTCGAGCCATAAGCGGCGCGGCAGAGCGTGCGGTTTGCTCAGGAAAACCGCGAAATAACGATTTTTTTACGATGTGGCATTGACAGGGGGGTGTCCTGCCTCAATCCAAACCCTTCGCATGCAGAATTTCGCGAGCCAGTGCCTGGACCAGACCAAGGCCCTCCTCAAACTCAATTTAGGTTCCATCTCCGCCGATGGGTCGGTCACTCCCGTCCCCGGCGAAGTTTCCCGCGCCGACGAGCCGGGCCACGCCGCCTTGGCCTTTGGCGAGTATTACCGTGCCACCGGTGAGCTCACCCTCGACCGCAACAACATCCCTGAGATCGTCGCCCGCACCATCACGGCGCAGGTCCGCCTCTCGAAGGGGTCCGACAACGGCATGGCCTTCGCCTGCCTTGGCCTCCTCGCCTTCGGTCCCACCCGTGAGCGCAATCCGGTCTGGGAGATCCTCGATGAAGCGACCCGCGCGCTCATCGATGAACGCCTCGCCGTCACCGGCGACCACCACGACCACGTCCAGGCCTTCGACATCGCCAAGGCTGTCTGCCGCTTCTCTTTTGGCCTGACCAAGAAGGACGAGACCGGCGCCTTGGTGGACCGTTTCGTAGACCGCATCACCGCGGCCTCCACGGGTGGCTTCCACGACGACGCTTCGCGTCAGTCCAATCCCGACAACTTTGGCGGCGCCTTCGACCTGTACGGCGTCGTCTCGCTGATCTTCATCCGCCAAGCCCTGCAGCTGCACGCCAACATCCAGTTGCGCGACTCGAAGCTGCCGAAGCTCCGCACCCACGCCGAGAAGTACCTCCGCGTCATCCTCGAGACCGTGCGCGAAGACGGCCTGGGCTGGTCCTTCGGCCGCGGCATCGGCTCCTACGGCCAGATGCACTGCATCACCCTGCTCCTACAGGCCCTGCGCGACCGCTGGATCGCCGTGGACAAGGAACCGCTCGCGCGCGACCTCGTGCGCCGTCTCTACGCCCATTTCTTCACGACCTTCTTCGACGCCGAGCATGGCCTCATCGTGATCCGCGACGGCGAACGCGACACCATCCCCGGGCACACCACCCGCATGGCCAACTTCGACGCCGCGCGCTATCTCTCGCAGTGGTCTCGTCTCGCGAAGACCGTCGGTGGTTCGATGGACGTGTTCCGTCCGACCACGAAGCAAGCCGTCTGCCGGCTGTACTCCCTCGATAAGACCCCGCGCAAGGAGCAAGGCCTCCTCTCCTATTCGGACCCTGCTTCCGGCCTGCACGTCGTGCTGCCGGTGCTCTCCAACGGTTCGCACAAGTTCTCCGATTCCCTGGCCTTCCCGCACATGCCGGGCGTCATGGATTGGCCGGCCAACACCTACACGTCGCCGTTCATCCCCGAGTTCACGATCGGTGACCGCGTCTTCACGCCGTCCTTCTACGGCAAGAACCTGCAGGTCGCCATGGGGACCAAGGCTGGCACCTACCATTTCCGCTACGAACAACCCGACCTCATCGACAAGGATGAGAAGCTCTCGTCGGGCATCGCCAGCCTCAAGGTCGACTGGGAGCTCAATGGCGGACGCCTCGTTGGCCGCTTCATCTTGCTGCCGAAGGCCGCCGTGACGCTGGAGAACTTCCGCCTGGTGTTGCCGATCGCCGCCACGCACTCGCGCATGACGCCGGGCAACGCCCTCGTCCTCGGACCTGAGTCCCATCGCTGCGAAGTGCTCAAGGACGACTTCCACGGCGAATGGCTGGAGACCAAGGTCGTCAGCGAAGACCCGAAGCACCGCACGTGCTGGGGTAAGATGCATTTCTACCAGGTGCTCGAACGCAACAAGCCGCTGGCCCTCCGCGCCGGCACGCCGTACGCCTTCGAAATCGCCTATCAGCCCGACGTCGTCCGGGCGGGTGGCTAAGCCCACGGCAGGTCTAACCATGAAGGCTCCGGGCTCGCTCGGGGCCTTTTTTGTGCCCGCCCCCACCCCCTTCTGGGTTGTCCTTCGACCCCTCCGCTCCTTAGGCTCGGAGACTCAGCAATGTCGCGTTCGTACTACATCACCACCGCCATCGACTATGCGAATGGCGCCCCGCACCTCGGTCATGCCTACGAGAAGGTCCTCGCGGACGTCCTCGCCCGCCATCACCGCATGCTGGGGGAAGACGTCTACTTCCTGACCGGGCTCGACGAGCATGGTCAAAAGGTGCAACAGACCGCCCAGAAGCGCCAGATCGAGCCGCAAGCCTTGGTCGACGAGGTGGCCGTGGTTTTTCAGCAGATGCTCGGGCTGCTGAACATCTCGCACAACGACTACATCCGAACCACCGAACCCCGCCACAAAGCGGTCGTGCAGGAGTTCCTGCAGAAGCTTTTCGACAAAGGCCTGATTTTCAAGGCCACCAAGTCGGGTTGGTATTCCGTGCGTCAGGAGCAGTTCCTGAGCGACAAGGACCGCGATGCCGAAGGCAATTGGCCGTCCATCTACGGAGAGGTCACGCAGACGACCGAGGAGAACTATTACTTCAAGCTGTCGCAGTTCCAGCCGTGGCTCATCGAGCACCTCCAGGACAACCCCGACTTCATCAACCCGGCTCATCGCCGCAAGCAGGTCCTCGAGTTCCTCAAGGAGCCGATGAACGACCTGTGCATCTCCCGGCCCAAGTCGCGCCTCACCTGGGGCATCGAACTCCCGTTTGACCGCGACTTCGTGACCTACGTCTGGTTCGACGCGTTGACCAACTACTATTCCGCGGTCGTCGGCCGAGGCCGCTGGCCCGCGGACGTGCACGTGATCGGTAAGGACATCCTGTCCCCGCCGCACGCCGTCTACTGGCCCTGCATGCTCAAGGCCCTCGACATCGCTCCGCCCAAGCAGCTGCTGGTCCATGGCTGGTGGACGCTGAACGGCTCCAAGGCGTCCAAGAGCGACGGCAATGCGACCGACAGCCTGAGCTTCGCGCAGAAGTTCGGCACCGACGCCTTCCGCTACTACCTCTGCCGCGAGATGGTCGTCGGCGAGGACGCGGACTTCTCGTCGGACAACTTCGCGCAGCGCTACAAGGCCGACCTTGGCCACAACCTCGGCAACCTCGTCAACCGCCTGCTGAACATGGTCGGCCGCAACTACGCCGGCACGGTCCCCGCCCCGGGCGCCGACGAGGAGCTCGAGCAGAACCTGCGCAAGCTCTGGGTCGAGACGGAGAAGAAGTTCTTCGCCGCTTGCGCCGAAGCGCAGCTGAGCCACGCGCTCGAAGCCCTCTGGGTCTTCATCAGCGCGATGAACGCCTACATCGAAGCCCGCGCCCCCTGGAAGCTCGCCAAGTCGGCGGACGCCGCCGACCGTGCCCGCCTCGACTCCTGCTTGGCCCACGTGGCCGAAGGCCTCCGTCTCGTCGCCACGGTCCTGACCCCGGTCATGCCGCAGACCTGCGAACAATTGCTGGTGAACATCGGCCTGCCGCCCGCGACCAGCTTCGCCTCCGTGCATGCTTGGTCGACGGTTTGCACGGGCGCGAAAGTCGCCGAGAAGTGCATCCTCTTCCCCCCGATGGAGGATCCCGCCGCGCCCGCCAAAGCCTAAGCGACCGTGACCAGCCTCACCGCAGAGGACCTTCTGGTCGCCTTGACCGCCGCCGAACAGGCCCGCCAAGGCGAAGGCTATGTCTGCTGCAGCTTCAAGGTGCCTGAACTCGACCCCTTGGCGGTCTTGGAGTCGCTCGATGAGCCGGCGCCGCGTGGTTACTTCGAGAACCCTTCGCGCCGTCGCGCCCATGCGGCGGCTAGTCCTGTCGCCGAATGGCGCGGCGCTGGCGCGCAGCGTTTCGCCCAGGCTGACCGCTGGCTGCGCGACCTTTATGCGCAACTGACGTGCATCGGCGGCGTCCCGCGGGTGATCGCGACCTTCCCCTTCTATCCGGGCGATGCGGTCGACGCCCAGCAGGCGAAGCTTTTCCTGCCGGCCTGGCAGGTCGTGACCGAGGACGGCGTCACCACCGTCACGTTAGCCGATAAGGCGACCCCGGGCTGCGCCGCACGGCTGGCCATCCGGGCCGAACAGTTCCGCCGTTTCAGCTACCGTCCTTCCACGGCGGCGTCCCGCGCCCCGGTGCCGACCGTCCTGAGCGAAGTCGGCGGCAGCTGGTTCCCGCAGGCCGTGCAGCGGGCGACTGAACTCATCAAGGAAGGGTCCTTCGAGAAGATCGTGCTCACGCGCGCTTTCGATTGGCGTCGCGCGGAGCCGTTCAACGCCTACGCGACCTTGCATCGCCTTCGTCGGGCCAATCCGCCCTGCCATGCCTACCTCGTCGACGAGCCCGAAGGCGCGTTGGTCGGCGCCACCCCGGAGACCTTGTTGTCGCTGTTCGACGGCGAAGTGCGTTCTGAGGCCGTCGCCGGCACCACGCGCCGCGGTGAGTCCGCTTCCGAGGACGCCAGCCTGGCTGAAGCCTTGCTCGCCAGCGACAAGGACCAACGCGAACATGGGGCGGTCACTGCCTCCATTCTTCGCCGCCTACGGATGGTAGGCGTGTTGGCCGCGACCTCGCGCGGGGCCGAGCTGCTGCGTTTGGGCAACGTGATGCACCTGCGCACTCCGATCGTCGGCACGATGCCCGCCGATCGTCGTTTTTTGGAAGTCGCCGGCGAACTCCATCCCACGCCGGCCGTTGGGGGCAAGCCCCGTGACCTCGCCCTGCCCTTCATCCCGGGCTTTGAGCCGCATAACCGTGGGCTCTATACCGGTGCTGTTGGTTGGGTCGGCGCCGATGGCCTCACTGGAAAGCTTTTTGTCGCACTGCGCTGCGCCCGCCTCAAGGGGAACGTCGCCCGAGCCTTCGCAGGCGCCGGGATCGTCGAAGGCTCGGATCCGGCATCGGAGTCGGCCGAGACGGAGATGAAGCTGCGCACCATCCTCGAAGCCCTCACCTAGGCATGGTTGTCGTCGTCCAACGTGTCCGGAGCGCCTCGGTCACGGTCGCTGGTGAGACCGTCGGTCAGATCGGCGCGGGCTACCTGCTGCTGGTCGGCTTGGCCAAGGACGATACCGCCGCGGACGTGCAGCGTCTGGTCCAGCAGGTGGCCAAAGCCCGCCTCATGGAGGACCAGGACGGCAAGATGGGCCTCACCGTCCAGGCTGCCGGCGGGGCTGTCTTGGCCGTGAGCCAATTCACGTTGCTCGCCGACTTCTCCAAGGGCAACCGCCCCTCCTTCAACGGCGCGGCCAAGCCCGACGTGGCCAAGCCGCTCTTCGACCTGTTCGTCCAGCAGCTCAGCACCGAGCTCGGGCAGCCTGTCCCGACCGGCGTCTTCGGCGCCGACATGCAGGTTTCGCTGGTGAACGACGGTCCCGTCACGGTAGTGCTTTACTAAACCGGCCGTTTTCCTACCCCTCAAGGCCTCGCCATGCTCTCCGTCCGCATCATCCCCTGCCTCGATGTCCATGGCGGCCGCGTGGTCAAAGGCGTCAAGTTCGAGGAACTGCGCGATGCCGGCGATCCGGTGGCCGTGGCCGCGGCCTACGAGAAGCAAGGCGCGGACGAACTCGTCTTCCTCGACATCACGGCCTCGAGCGATGAGCGCAAGACGATGGTCGACGTCGTGGAACGCACCGCCGACCAGGTCTTCATGCCTTTGACCGTCGGGGGCGGCCTCCGCTCGGTCGAAGACATTCGCACGATGCTGAACGCCGGGGCCGACAAGGTCTCGCTCAATACTTCGGCCGTCAAAGACCCGAACCTCGTGCGCGAGGCAGCCCGCAAGTTCGGCAGCCAGTGCATCGTGGTCGCCATCGACGCCAAGCAAGTGGCCCCTGGCCGATGGGAGGTCTTTACGCACGGCGGCCGCAACGCCACCGGGCTCGACGCCATTGCCTGGGCTCGCCAAGTCCACGGCTTGGGCGCCGGGGAGATCCTCCTGACCAGCATGGACCGCGACGGCACGGCGGCGGGCTACGACGTCCCGCTGAACCGCGCGGTCTCCGATGCGGTCGAAGCCCCGGTCATCGCCTCGGGCGGTGCCGGGAACCTCGAGCACTTGGCTCAGGTCCTGAAGGATGGCCGCGCCAGCGCGGTATTGGCGGCCAGCATCTTCCACTTCGGCACCTACACCGTAAAGCAAGCCAAGGAATACCTACGCGCGGCAGGGCTGCCGGTCCGGTTGTAAGCGGGCTTAGGCGACGGGCGGACGCGGCAAGGCCTTCGGCATCACCAAGACCTTGTCGAGGCGATGGTTGTCCATGTCGATGACCTCGAAGATCAGTCCTAAGGCCTCGACGCGATCGCCCTCGCGGGGGATGCGGCCGAGCGCGCGCATGAGGAAGCCGGACACGGTGGTGAAGTGGCCGGTCCCTTCGCCGGGGAAGCGTCCGACGACGCCGGTCAGTTCGCGGAAGTCCTCGAGCGAGACCACCGCATCCACGAGCCAGCTGCCGTCTTCGCGCCGGCGGACAGGCTTCACCTGCGAGGTCGGGGCGCCTTCGTTGGGCAGTTCGCCGACGATCGACTCCAGCACGTCGTTCAGCGTCACCACCCCGCGGACACGCGCGAATTCGTCGACCACCAAGGCCATGTGGATCTTGTCCTTCCGGAACTTCTCGAGCAACTGGGTCGCCGTATTGTGCGGCAGCACCGTAGGCGCTTCAGTCAGGAGGTCCTTGATGGAAGCGCTGCCCACGAGGGAGAGGTTTGCCCAGAGACGCTTGACGGAGACCACTCCCAACGGCTTGTCGGGCGAGTCATGGAAGACCGGGAACCAAGTGTGGCCTGAGGCGACGATCTTGCGCCAGTTGACCTCCTCGGGGTCGGCGAGGTTGAGCCAGACGACGCGGTTGCTCGGCGTCATGAGCTGCTCCGCGGTGGTCGCGTCCATCGCCAAGGCGCCATGCACCATGCGGTGCTCGGAAGCGTGCAGCACGCCTGAGGCCATGCCTTGGTCGACCATCATGCGCAGTTCATCCTCGGACATGGAGTCCTCAGGGGCGCGGCGGCGGCCGAACAGCAGGAGCACGACATCGGCGCACCAGCTCATCGTATTGACGAGCGGCGACGACAACGTCGCCACCACGGCCATCGGCCGGGACAAGGAGGCGGCGATGCCTTCGGGCTTAATCAGCGCCAGGCGCTTGGGGACGATCTCGGCGAAGATGACCGTCAACGTGCCGATGAAGAAGGACACCAGACCCTCGGAAAGCGTGCGCGCATGCTCTACGCACCAGGCCCAGGGCAATTGCGCCACCCAAGGCTGCAGACGTGCGGCCATGGGCGGACCGCCATAGATGGCCGCGATGATGCCGCCGAAGGTCATGCCGACCTGGACCGTCGAAAGGAACTTCGACGGGTCCGCGAGCAAGGCCAGCGCTCGGGCTGCCCCTTTGTCGCCCAGCTCGGCTTGCTTCGAAAGCTTCCGACGGTTGGAAGACACCAACGCCATCTCGGCCATCACGAAAAAGGCCGTGATGATGAGGCAGACGCCGATGAGGATGAGTTCCACGCCGGCAGTTAGGAGGGGGTGGCGGGATTCGTCAAATCTCGCTTGTTGCCTGCCCCTTTAACCGTAGGTTTAGCCCCAATGGCGACGCATTTTGACGCAATTGTCGTGGGTAGCGGCATCGGAGGCCTGAGTTTCGCGCTCAATTTGGCCAACCGAGGCCACTCCGTCGCCATCGTCACCAAGAAGACGAGTTCTGAATCGAACACCAACTGGGCCCAAGGCGGCATCGCTTGCGTGACCGATCAAACGGATGACTTCCAAAGCCACGTCCAGGACACCTTGACCGCCGGCGACGGGTTATGCGACCTCGCCGCCGTCCGTCACATCATCGAGGCCGGCCCGGCCCGCGTCGCCGAACTGATCCAGTGGGGGGTCGAGTTTGAGAACGGCGCCGACGGTCGCCCTGACCTCGGGCGCGAAGGCGGTCACTCCAAGCGCCGCATCCTGCACGCCCGTGACATGACCGGACGGGCCATCGAGTCCGCCCTGCTCCGCGCCGTCGCTAGCCAACCGAAGGTCAAGATGCTCGAGCATCACCTAGCCATCGACCTCCTGACCAACGCCAAGCTCGGCGGCTGCCAGGTCGGTTCGACGGACGACCGCGTCTACGGACTTCATGTGCTGAACACCAAAGCCGGCCGAGTCGAGACACTCGCGGCCTTCACGGTCATCCTCGCGACCGGCGGCATGGGGCAGGTCTACCAGTTCACCACCAATCCGGACATCGCGACGGGCGACGGCATCGCCATGGCCTATCGAGCCGGTGCGGAGGTGCGCGATATGGAGATGGTTCAATTCCATCCGACGGCCCTCAAGGCTCCGGATGGCAGCCGCGCCCTGATCTCCGAAGCGGTCCGTGGCGAAGGGGCTATCCTGCGCGACCTCTCCGGCCGTGCGTTCATGAAGGACTTCCACCCGCTGGGTGACCTCGCGCCGCGCGACATCGTGGCCCGGGCGATTGACTCGGTGATGAAGCGTGACGGCTGTCCGCATGTCCTGCTCGACGCGACCCAAGTGGCCCCAGGGCATTTGCCTGAGCGTTTCCCGCACATCTACGAGACGTGCCGTAAGGCGGGCTTCGACCTGGCGACCCAACCCATCCCCGTCGTCCCGGCCGCGCATTACCTCTGTGGAGGCGTCGCTACCGACCTGCGGGGGCAGACCACGATCCGAGGCCTGTTCGCAGTCGGCGAAGTCGCCTGCACGGGTCTGCATGGCGCCAACCGACTCGCCTCCAACTCCCTCCTTGAGGCCGTCGTGCTAGCCCATGACGGCGCTTTGGCCGCTGAGGTGGACATCCGCCAAGGCCATCGTCCGGCGGGCGCCTTGCCCGACTGGGTCGATGGTTCCGCCGGCGATCCCGACGAACGCGTCGTGCTTACCCATAATTGGGACGAACTGCGGCGCACGATGTGGGATTACGTCGGCATCGTCCGTTCGACCAAGCGCCTGCAGCGCGCCCGCACGCGCATCGGCACCTTGGCCGACGAGGTCCGCGAGTACTATTGGAACTTCCGCGTTGAGCCTCGCCTACTCGAACTCCGCAACTTGATCCAAGTGGCGGACTTAATCATCGACTGCGCGTTGCAGCGTCATGAGAGCCGCGGGCTGCACTTCACGTTGGATTACCCCAGCAAACTCGCGGAGCCCCGGCACACGTCCGTCCGCCGGCCGCAAAGCCGGCCATGAAGATCGCGATCGTCGGCGCCGGGGCGGTCGGCGGTTGGTATGGTGGTTTGTTGGCCTTGGCGGGACACGAAGTCCATGCCATCACCCGCAGCGACCATGCTGTCCTGCAGCACTCAGGCCTTGTGCTGCGCGACCGCCAGGGAGAGCGGGTCGCCCGCTTCCGGTCCGCCGCAGCGGAGTCCCGCGGAATCGGTCCATGCGACCTCGTGGTGGTCGCCGCGAAGGCGACGGCCAACGCTGCGTTACCTGACCTCATCCGCCCATTGCTGGGTCCGGCCACCCTCCTGCTGACGTTGCAGAACGGCATGGGCAACGTGGACGCTTTTGCGGCCCTGCTCCCCGTGGAGCGCATCGTCGCAGGGCTTTGCTTCGTGTGCATCAACCGCATCGAGCCAGGGGTCGTCGCCAACACTCATGCTGGGTATATCCGGATGGCCGCGGCGGTCGGCCCGGTCAACCCGGCTGTCAGCGAGTGCGTGGACCTTTTTCGCGCGGCGGGGGTCGAGTGCCGCGCCGAAGACTCGCTGGAAGCCGTACTCTGGAAAAAGCTTTGCTGGAACATCCCCTTCAACGGGCTCGCGATTGCCGCCGGCGGCCTCACCACGGATCTGATCGTCGCGGACCCAGCGCTGAAAGCCCGGGCCCGACGCCTCATGGAGGAAGTCCGGAGCGCCGCCGCTTTGCGGGGGCATGTCATCTCCGACCAGCATATCCAGACCCAGTTTGACGTCACCGAAGGCATGGGGGCGTACCGCCCCTCGAGCCTCATCGACTATCAGGAAGGCCGCGAAGTCGAGGTGCAGGGGATCTGGGGCGAACCGCTCCGCCGAGGGTTGGCGGCGGGCGCAAGCATGCCGGAACTCGCGCAGTTGCAGCGCGAGATCGAGGCACGGTTACGCCTCCGCTGACTTACTTCTTCGCCGGAGCGGGCAAGGCCTTGAGGATCGCCGTCACTTCCGACGTGGCGCGCCCTTCGTTCCAGAAATTGGCAGGCACGGCCGGACCCGACGTGCCGTCGAACAGGCGGTGGTTGGACTTGTCGAACAGCGACACGGAAAGGCTGACGGCGGGCACATCGGAGCGGTTATCGGTGCTCTTCTGGGTGCGCCAGCTGCTGCGGAGGACCGCTTCGGCGTCCCCTTCGTTGCTGACCACCGTGTAGCCTTGGGCCGTCAAGGCACGGACTTCGGCGTCGTGGACGGCGTTGGCGAGGATATCGGTGCTAGGCAGCGAAGAAGCCACCACGTCGCGGACAAAGACCTTGGATACCTTGCCGGCGGCGACGGGCGTGGCGGTGTTACAGCCCAAGGTCGACAGGGCGGCAATTCCAAGGACGGAGAGCAGGGCTAGGCGGGGTAGGTGCATAACTTGTTTATGACTTGGGTTGGCGGTTAGACAAGCAGGGACATGATAGGGGTAAGGGCTCACCCCCTGCCGTCCCGGCTTTTCTCACTCTGGTTGCCTTTCGCGACCGTCCCCCTCTCCTTCCCAGCACCCTGCCCTCATGGCGATCGTCAAAGCCGTCACCTTCGACTTGGCAGGGACCGTCCTGTTTCCGCACCCTTCGGTCGGTGCCGTCTATGCTGCCTGCGCCCAGAAGCATGGCGTGACGGTCGCAGCAGCCGAGTTGGAGGCCGCCTTCGCCTCGGCTTTGCGGTCCGCCAACAAGCAGGCCAAAGCCGAAGCCTTCTGGCGGGAGGTCGTGGAACGTACCTTTGGTCCCCACCTCCCTGCTGCTCAAGCCGAGGCCGTCTTCCAGGAATGCTGGCACGCGTTTGCGGAGGCCAAGGCCTGGCGGGTCTCGATGGGCTTGGTCAGCGTCCTCGGTGCTCTGAAGTTCTTGGGCATCAAGGTAGCGGTACTGTCCAACGCCGACGCGCGCATGCGGAGGGTGTTGGAGCAGAAGGACCTCTCCCGACATTTCGACGGCATCTACCTCTCGGAGGAAATCGGGTGCGCGAAGCCCGACCCCAAGGCCTATGCTTACGCCGCGCGCAGCCTCGGCGTCGCCTTGACGGCCTTGGTCCATGTCGGCGACAGCCCGGTCGAGGACGGCGAAGGCCCGCGCAACGCCGGCGCGGTGGGCGTGATCATCGGTGGGCGGCATGCCCCGGAGAAGTGCCTGCGCGCCGAACGCATGGCGGACCTGCCCAAGCTGATCCAAGCCTTGTTGAACGAAGGCCGCTCCAAGGGGAAGTTCTCGCGGCATGTCGTGAACCTCTTGGCCAACCTGCGTGGCGTGCCCGAGGACCGTGGGCGTTCGACTGACCGTGAGCTGAAGACCTTGGACGAGGCGATGGGCGAGGCGTTCAAGAAGATGCGCCTCGATAAGCCCGTGCCCGAGGACGTCATCATCGCCCATTGGTCCGAGCTGCTGCCGATGAAGTTGGCCCGCCGGAGCGCGCCGTTGAAGATGGCCGACGCCGGCCGGCTCGTCATCCAATGCGAGAACTCCGTCATCAAGTCGGAGCTCCGCTTCCATGAGCGCGCCCTGCTGGCCAAGATCCGCGACCTGCCCGGCTGCACCGAGGTGAAGTCGCTGGCCTTCGTGAACGCCTGATCAGGCTTTGGCCTTGGGGTCGAACGGCTTCAGGAAGGTCTCCTTGAAGTCGTACACGCCGCAGAAATCCTCGAGGTTATCCTCTTCGGAGCGGCCGAACAGGCCCGTGCTGATGATATTGAAGACGATGTTGCCGACGTCGTCGGTCTTCTTGAGGCCCCAATTGTGCAGCAGCTGGTAGGACATCGGACCGTAGGTCTCCAGGACGTGCTGACGGAACCCCTCGAGCAGCTGCGGGCCGGAAACATGACGGTTGACCAGGGCTTTTCCCTTCTTCGGCTCACCGTGCACGATCTTCTGGGCATGGTCGAGGCTGACGCGCACCAAATCGTAGGCCTGCGGGCTGTAGCGTGGGTCCTTCTCGCGGACCTGGCGGATGGCTTCTTCGAAATCCATCTTAGCGACGCGCGAGCTCTGCGAGGAGACGGGCATTCTGGGCTTCGGTGCCAACGGTCAGGCGCAACCAGCCAGCCATGCCATAGCCTCGGAGCGGACGCACGATCACGCCGGCCCGCTGGAGGCGGGTGAAGGTCGCGTCGGCGTCGGGAATCTGCGCAGCGAGGAAGTTCGCCTTGCCGTCGATGTAGTCGTAGCCGAGCGCCTTGAGGCCTGCGGCCAGCTGCGCGAGACCTTGCGCGTTCACTTGGCGGGTTCGCTGGACGAACTCGACGTCGTCGAGCGCGGCTTCGGCGGCGGCCAAGGCCGGGAGGTTCACGTTGAACGGTTGACGGACGCGGTTGAGCAGGCCGATGACTTCGGCGGAGCCCATCATGTAGCC
>JBEGRN010000010.1:0-16885 GCA_041180425.1 Verrucomicrobiota bacterium | reverse complement strand
TGCGACATCACCGAGGAGGTGGTGCGCCTGAAAAGCCACATCTTGCAGTTTACCAATGAGTTGAAGGTCGAGAAAAGCGGCCGAAAACTCGATTTCCTGGTGCAGGAACTCCTCCGGGAGGTCAATACAGTGGGGAGCAAAGCCGCGGAAATTCCCACGACTAAGGCCGTTTTGGAGGCTAAAACCGAGATCGAGCGCATTCGGGAGCAGGTTCAGAACCTCGAATAACCTTTTTTCTGGGTGCGGTATTGCCATGGGGCGTTTCCCATGCCTTTGTCTATCAACACTTACGCACCTCCCATGTCCGACAACCTCACGAAGCGGGAAATCGTCCTAAAGATCTTCACGGAAAAGGGCTACCCGCAGAAGCACATCCGCGACAGCGTCCAGTTGACCCTGGATGCCATCAGCGAGGCGTTGTTGTCCGGCCGCGACGTGGAGCTCCGTAATTTCGGCGTCTTCCAGGTGCAGGTGCGGAAGAGCCGCATCGGCCGCAACCCGAACCGCCCCGAGACGGATGTCGTCATCCCGAAGCGCGCGGTCATCAAATTCAAGGCCGGTAAGGAACTGAAGGCCAAGCTCAAGTCGTACAACGTCGAGAAGACGGACGCCGCTCCTGAGCAGCCGCAGGCGTAAGTTCGCCTAAGCTTTTTCAATGTCCGACATTCGAACGCTGCCCGGTTTCCGGGAGTTCTATCCCGAAGACCGTGCCATCCTTGGCCATGTCTTCGACGTGTGGCGCCAAGCGTGCCGCCGCTATGGTTTCCGCGAATGGGAATCGCCGGTGCTGGAGCCCTTGGAGCTCTTCACGGAGAAGTCGGGCGAGGAGATCGTCCGCCAGCTCTTCAACTTCGAGGACAAAGGCGGCCGGCAGGTCAGCCTGCGTCCGGAGATGACCCCGTCGTTGGCCCGCATGGTCGGGGCCCGCGCCAACGGCATGGCCAAGCCGATCCGCTGGTTCGCCATCGGCGAGAACTACCGTTATGAGAAGCCCCAGAAGGGCCGTCTCCGCGCTTTCTATCAGCTGAACGCCGACTTGCTCGGCGAGGCCGGCCCCGCCGCCGACGCCGAACTGATCGCGCTCTGCGCCGATTGCCTCTTGGGCTTCGGCCTGACGCAGCAGGATTTCCGCATCCGCATCTCCGACCGCACGCTTTGGTTCCGCTACCTGGCCAGCCTCGGCGTGCCCGAAGCCAACGCCACTGCCGTGCTCGGCGTCGTCGATAAGCTCGAACGCGGCTCTCCGGCCGACTTGGCCACCGCGATGACGGCCGCCCTCGTCGGCACGGCTTGCGATCCCGCGAAGACCTTGGCCGCCGCCCGCGCCTTCGCCGCGACCCGCTCGCTCGAGGACCTCGCGAAGCTCGCCGCCGGCGATGCCGCCATGACGGCGCGCCTCGACGAGTGGAAGCATCTGCTGGGCACGCTCCAAGCCATGGGCTTCGGCGAGTGCATCGCCATCGACCTCACCATCGTCCGCGGCTTGGCCTATTACACCGGCTTCGTCTTCGAGGCCTTTGAAACGGGCGGCGAAGCCCGAGCCTTGGCTGGCGGCGGTCGTTACGACGCCCTCGTCAAGAAGCTGGGCGGCCCAGACCTGCCGGCTGTTGGTTTCGGCATGGGCGACGTCACCCTGCGCGACCTGCTGGAAGCCAAGAAGCTCATCCCGGCCTATGCCGATGGCCCTGATTTCTTCGTGATGGTGCTAGGCAACGACGCCCGCGCCGCCGCCTTGGAAGACGTCGCCAACCTGCGTCGCGCCGGTTTCCGCGTCGAATACAACCTGCGTGATGGCAAGTTCGGCAAGCTCGCCCAACAAGCAGAGACCGCCGGCGCCAAGTATGCCCTCGTCTACGGCGGCGAAGAAGTCGCGAAGGGCGTGGCCAAGGTGCGCAGCCTGACGGATCGGACCGAAGCCGAAGTCCCGCGCACCGACCTGGTCCCAGCGCTCCGGGCGGTCTTGGCGGAAGGCATGCGGGCGGTCCTGCCGTAATCCCGATGTCCGAGCAGACGCGCCAGTATCAGGACATGGCCAAGACGGCCTCCTGGACGATGGTGTCGCGCGTGCTGGGGTTGTTCCGCGATCAGCTCATCGCCGCGTTCTTCGGCGCCAGCGCCATCGGCGCCGCGTTCCTGTTCGCCTTCCAGATCCCCAACCTCTTCCGCCGTCTGCTCGGGGAGGGCGCCTTGACCGCGGCGACCGTGCCCGTGCTCGCGGAGATCGAGGCCAAGCACGGCCGGCCCGCTTCGCACGCTTTCCTCAACTACGTCCTGCGTAAGCTGCTGCCGTGGCTGCTCGGCCTCACGCTCGTGGGCATCGGCCTCGCTCTGGCGGCGATGCTCCTCTGCAAGGACCCGCGTTACGTGCGCTCCGCCGAGTTCACCGCGTGGTGCATGCCGTACATGCCGCTCATCTGCGTCGCGGCGCTGTTCACCTCCGCGGTCAACCTGAGCGGTCGGTTCGGCTTGGCCGAAATCGCGTCCTCATGCCTCAACGTCTGCATGATCCTGGGCCTGGGCTTCTTCGGCTACTACCTGGGCGACGGGGACGTCGGGCGGGCGCGTTGGCTGTGCTTCGGCACCTTGGCCGGCGGGACCTTGCAGCTGCTCATCCCGATGTGGGGCCTACATCAAGCCGGTTGGCGCAGCGCGCCGGTCCGGGCGGATGCCGCCGCCTGGCAGGCCTTGCGCGTCGCCTTCATTCCCGCGGCCTTGGGCGCGGGCATCCTGCAGGTCAACTTCCTGATCTCCCGTTCGTTGGCCTTCGACCTCGAGGGGTCGAAGCTGACCTACTACTACATCGCGAACCGCATCGTCGAACTCCCCATCGGCCTCTTTTCCACGGCCATCGCAACGGTCATGTTCCCCGCGATGGCTACGGCCTTCGTGGAAAAGGACGTCGCGGCGATGGGGCGTAACTATGCCCGCGGGTTGCGGTTGATCCTTGCCATCAACATCGGGGCCGCGATCGGCTTGGCTGTCTATTCCGAGCAGATCATCCGCTTGCTCTTCGAGTTCGGACGCTTCTCCGCCGAAGACTGCGCGCGCACCCGGTCGGTCCTCGTCCTCTTTGCCTTGGCGATGCCTTTTCATGCGATGATCTCGATGGTCACGCGGGCCCTCAATGTCGCCGGTCAGACCCAAGCCACCTTCCGCGTCGCGCTGTGGGCGGTGGGGATCAACATCGCCGGCTCGCTTGCGGCGGTGGGGTGGGGGTATGGCATCGAAGGCTTGGCCATGGCCAACGCCGGGTCGGCCATCGTCCAGTATTACCTCCTCCGTCGGGAACTCCGCCGGACGGCTCCCGCCTTCCTCAGCGAAGACCTGACCAAGGCCTGCGGGCAGGCCCTCGGTGGTTCGGTGCTCATGGGCATCGTCGCCTACCAAGGTTTCGCTTGGCTGTATTGGGCCGGGGAGCGTTGGCTGAACACGAAGGTCAACCTGCTCTTGTCGATGGCTTTGGCCGGCGGCGTCGCGGCAGCCCTCTACGCAGGCTTGCTGATCTGGTGGAAGTATCCAGAGCGCGACCTCGTGCTCGGCTTTGGCGAAAAGCTCCTGCGGAAGCTGCGCCTGCGGCGTTGAACTCTTTTGCAACTCTCTAAGCTGCGGCTGGTTTCATCTTCAGCACCCCATGATCGCCCGCGGCCCTGAACTCCCAGAACTCCTCCGCCAGGAGTGCTTGGCCGACCTCTTCCGCGCCACCGTCCAGCGTCAGCCCACGGCGGTCGCCTTGGAGGATGGGCAGGGCGCTTTGACCTATCAGGAGTTATTGGCCCGCGCCGAAGGCGTCGCGGCCGGTCTGCGCCAGTTGGGCATCGGTCCGGGACAGTGCGTGGGGCTGTGGTTGCCGCGCGGGTCTGAACTCATCATCGCGCAAGTCGGCATCACCTTGGCCGGCGCGGCTTGGTTGCCGTTCGATGCCGCGGTCCCGCCGGACCGTTTGGCGACCTGCCTGCGGGATGCCCGCGGCACCCATGTGTTGACCACGGCCACGTTGCAACCGGAAGTGAGCGCCCGTGGCTTGACGCCGGTGGTGCTGGCCGGTTTGCCGCGCGTCGGCGACGGCGTGGTCGTCCAAGCAAAGCCCGACGACATCGCCTACGTCATCTACACCTCCGGCTCGACGGGGGAACCGAAGGGAATCGCCATCTCGCAACGCAACGTCTGCCACTTCGTGCGCAGCGAGAACGCCGTGCTGCGGATCCGGGCGGACGACCGCGTCTACCAAGGCTTCTCGGTCGCCTTTGACATGTCGGTGGAAGAGGTCTGGATCTCGCTTCTGGTCGGCGCCACCTTGTGGGTCGCCCCGGCTGAGACCGTGTCCGACCCGGAAGCGGTGGCCGCGGCGTTGACGGCTCATCGCCTGACCGTGCTCCATGCGGTGCCGACGTTGGTGGCGTTGATGCCGCCGCTGCCCACGACCTTGCGGCTTCTGAACCTCGGCGGCGAAGCCTGTCCGGACGCCTTGGCCGAGCGCCTCACCGGTAAAGGTTATCAAGTGTTCAATACCTACGGTCCGACGGAGACGACGGTCACGGCGACGCTCGCTGAACTACGCCCCGGTGTGCCCGTCACGATCGGAAGGCCTTTGCCGAACTACGCCATCGGCATCTGCGATGCCGAACGACGGCTGCTGCCCGCCGGTGAAGCCGGCGAGATCGTGGTCTTTGGGCCTGGCTTGGCGAACGGCTATCTCGGCCGACCAGAGCTGACGGCGGCCAAGTTCGTGCTCATCGACGGCCAGCGCGCCTACTTGACCGGGGACCTCGGCCGCCTTGCCCCGGACGGCGACATCCATTGTTTCGGCCGCGTCGACAACCAGGTGAAACTGCGCGGTTTCCGGATCGAGCTTGATGAGATCTCCGCGGCGTTGGCGGACCAGCCCGGCGTCGGCACGGCGGCGGCGGTCGTGCGACCGTTGGCGGGGAGCGACGAAATCGTGGCCTTCGTCGTGGCGAGCGGCGCAAAGCCCAACACGTCCACCTTGCGGGCTGCCTTGGCGCGACGCCTCGCCGTCTACATGCTGCCTGCGCACATCGAGGTCCTCGACAGCCTGCCGCGGTTGAGTTCAGGCAAGGTCGACCTAGGTGCCTTGCGTCGACGGGATCTGCAGGTGGCCGCGACGCCCGACAGCCCAGCCGCCGCGGATGAGCATGAAGCGGCTTTGCGCGCCGTGCTGGCGGAATTCTTCCCGGGGCGTCGCCTGGCGCCGGAAGTCGATTTCTTCTCCGATCTCAACGGGCATTCCTTGTTAGCTGCGCGGCTGGTGACGCGTTTACGGCAGGATCCCCGCTATGCCGGCATCGGCGTGCAGCAGGTCTATCGCCACCGTCAAATCGGACCTTTGGCTCGGGCGATGGCCGCCCTCGGCGGCGCGACGACGACGGCGAAGGCGCCGGTGCACGAGGCTGCTCCGTTGGCCCGGCGCTTCTGGTGCGGTTGCGCCCAGGCGGCGTGCCTGCCGTTCCTCGTCCTGCTGCACATGTTCCAATGGTTGGCGCCTTTCTTCGCCTACCATCTCCTGACTGGCGATGCCGAGGACAGCATGGCCGTCGCCATCCTCGCGGCCTTGGCGACTTACTTGGCCGCGTTGGCGCTCTCTTTTCCGTTAGGGATCGTCCTGCGCCGGACGCTCGTCGGGAAGTTGCGTCCTGGCAATTATCCCTTGTGGGGCGTCACCTATTTCCGCTGGTGGCTCGGGGCGCGTCTGAACGAAATCCCGGCCGTCTATCTGATTTCGGGCACGCCGTGGAAGTCCCTGCATCTCCGTCTGCTGGGCGCCCAGGTCGGCCAAGGTTGCCTCATCAATTCGGTCACGGTCTCGGTGCCGGAACTCCTCACCATCGGCGACGGCGCCTGCCTCGGAACGTTCGTCAACCTCGAGAACGCCCGCGTCGAAGGCGGGCGGTTGATCATCGGACGCATCGTCATTGGACGCGACGCCGCCGTGGATTCGTACGCCGTCCTCGAGAACGACACCTCCGTCGGTGACGGCGCCCGCCTCGCGGGTCAGTCGGCCTTGGCGGAGTCGAAGCATATCCCTGCCGGCGAGACCTGGGCGGGCGCTCCGGCCCGACCGGTCGAAAACGAGGCCCCGGCACCGCCGCCGCCGCCCCTGCCCAGAGTCTGGTCTCGCTACGCCCGTGGCGTGGCGTTCGCCGTCGGCGCGGCGTTGGTCGCGGTGCTGTTCTATATCCCGGTCTTCCCGAGCTTCGTCGCCATCGACTACATCGATGCCCATTGGCTCGACCTCTTCGAGTCGGAGCGCGCCTGGTGGGAGACTTTTCCGGTCTTCTTCCTCTTGGCGATGCCTGCGGCGGCCATTTTGCTTGTCGTCACCGGTTGTCTGGCGGGTCTCCTGCGCGAGTGCCTGCCGCGGCAGCGCACGGGCCGGTTTTCGTGGCACAGCGCTGCCTATTTCTGGAAGTGGCAGCTCTCGGCGATCCTCGACGCTTCCTTGCAGGTGCTGCATGGGCTGTACGCGTCGGTGTACGTCGGCACCTGGTTGCGCATGCTCGGCACGAAGGTCGGCCGCGACGCCGAAGTCTCGACCGCGGAAGGCGTGGTGCCTGAACTGCTTGAGCTGGGCGACGAATCGTTCATCGCCGACGGCGCGATGCTGGGCGACGAAGAGCAACGCGGCGGCTGGATGGTGCTCCGGCGGACGCGCATCGGGGCCCGCTCGTTCGTCGGCAACGGCGCTTACGTGCCGGATGGCACGACGTTCCCGTCCGACTTCCTTCTCGGCGTGCAGTCGA
This sequence comes from Verrucomicrobiota bacterium, assembly GCA_041180425.1. Taxonomy (GTDB): domain Bacteria; phylum Verrucomicrobiota; class Verrucomicrobiia; order Opitutales; family UBA953; genus UBA953. The sequence continues at coordinate 10,127 of JBEGRN010000010.1, read as the reverse complement.
GTTCGCCGCGCAACGAGCAGATGCAGTCCGGGCAGACTTGGATGGGTTCGCCCCCGATGCTCTTGCCGGCCCGCGAGACCATCGAAGAGCAGGACCCGACCTTGACCTTCCGACCCAGTTGGCTGCGTCGCTTGGCGCGCGCGGGCATCGAAGGCCTACGCATCGTGGTGCCGTTGGCCTTCGTCATCGCCGTCGGCTATGTCACGGTCTACGAGACCATGGATTACCTCACCGACGAGGATTGGCTCGGCTTCGCCGTGGCGTTGACGACCGCGGGCTTCCTTTATGCGATCGTCGCCTTCGCCTTCGTCTGGGCGATGAAGTGGTTGTTGGTCGGACGGTATCGTCCGCGCCTTGCGCCGATGTGGACGCTGTTCGTGTGGCTCAGCGAGGCCGTGACCATTCTGCATGAATCCTTGGCCGTGCCGGCGGTGCTCAACTACCTGCGCGGCACCCCGATGTTGCCGTGGGCATTGCGGCTGTTGGGGGCGCGGATCGGCGCTGGGACTTGGATCAACACCACCGACCTGACGGAGTTCGACTGCGTCTCGATCGGCGCCGGCGCCGAACTCAACGAGCACAGCGGACCACAGACTCACCTGTTCGAGGACCGCGTGATGCGCATCGGTTGCGTCAAGATTGGCGCCCGGGCGACCCTGGGCGTACGCGCCACGGTCCTGTATGATGCGACTGTCGGCGACGACTGCCGGCTTGGTCCCTTGACCTTGGTCGCCAAGGGGGAACAGACCCCGCCAGGGACCTCTTGGGAAGGCACGCCCTCGGCCCCGGCGCCGCGCTCCTGACGTGAAAGTCTACGATCTACCGGAGACCGCGGCCGTGCCAGCGCCGGCGCCGCACGATGTTTACCTCCTGCGCTTGGCTGACATTGGGCGGGGACCATCAGCCAAGGCCGCCTTGCGGACGGCTCTGGTGGCGCGGTTGCGGGCGTGGTTCGGGCCGGACGTGGCGCTCGTCGAGACCCCGACGGGACCGACCATCAGCCACGCGCCTTGGCGCTTATCCTTGTCGTATGATGGGCAAGACGGCTGGGTGGCCCTCGGCGCCGCGGCCCAGCTCGGGTGCGACGCCGTCCTGGTCCGTCCGTTCCCGGAGATGCTCGACGTCGCCGAGCGCTACCTCGGGGCCGCGGTGGCGGCGCGTGTCCGGGCCGCCCGGCTGCCGGCCGAGACCTTTGCGCATGCTTGGGCCAAGCATGAAGCCACGCTGAAAGCCCTGGGCCTAGGCCTGCAGGAAGGCCAGGCCGTGCCGCCGCTCCTGTGCCACTACCATCGCCAGACCCAAGCTGTGGTCGGCGTAGTGGTCGGTTAATTACACCTTGCCGGAGCGGGCAGGGGTGGCCGCCTTCGCGGGCGCCGTCCGATATTTCTTCACCAGCGCCTGCAGGATGGCCACCGTTTCGTCGTCGGGCAGCCCATCGACCTTGCTGCCGCGGAAGTGGCGTTGGAAGGCTTCGAGCGCGAGCCCCAGCGTCTTGTCGCCGTTGTCGTCGAGCCGATAGCCGTAGGTGCGGAGCAGTTGCTGGATCTCGGCGGTCGTCAGCTTCTTGGACTTGAGCAGGATGCGGTATGTCTGGACGTCCTTGGCGTCGGGCCAAGCGCCCACGCCGTTGGCGGCGAAGTATTCCCAAGGGAACAATGCGCCCGGGTCGACCTTCCGGCCGACGGCGATGTCGGAATGCGCGACGACGTTCTCGGGGCTGATGCGATGGGTGGTGACGAGGTGCTGCGCTAAGGCGAGGACCGCCTCGACCTGCGGCTTCGGGTAAGGATGGACGTTGCCGTCATAGTTCACGATCTCGATGCCGAGCGATGACTGGTTGAGGCTTTCCGCTTTGCCCCAGGCGCTCTTGCCGGCGTGGTAGGCCGCCAGCGTATCCGGGCACATCCGGAAAATGCGGGCCTTGGGCTGCTCGTCGCTGACGAGGTAATGGACCCCGACCATGTGGCTCTTGGACCGACCCTGGAGGCTATCCAAGGCGGAGGGTAGGGATGAGGCCGTGTGGTGGAGGACCAGGATGGAGATCGGCTGCTTGCGGGCCTCGACGGCCGCGGACGCGGGACCTTGGATGACCGACAGCTTCGGATTCACCGTGATGACCACTTCCGGCTGAGCGCCGCCGTTTTTGCCCGAAGTGGTGCCGCAGCCGGAAAGGCCAACCAACGCGAACAGGGCCGATAAACGCAGTAAATATGAGGGGAGCATGCTTAATTGCCTGATATTCATATAAATAAATCGGCCTATAGAAACCCCAAGACAATACCACGCACATCGAATTCATCCCTATAAATACTGAATATTAACTGATTAGACATAATGTATATTGTGCGAAATACACCTAAAGGCATCCGGGGGTTAGAAAAGCGTTATTGATTGGTTGAGGGTTTTCGAGCATTTAGACCTGACATCTCCCCATGAAAGTCGCTCGTCATATCATCGAAGCCCGCCGCGAAGCCATCGCCAAATTGTTGAGCAAAGTCGGGTACGTCCCTGTCCTGGAAATCTGCAAGCAGTTCAATGTGTCCGAAGCCACGGCGCGGCGCGACCTCACGGAGCTGGAGAACCAGCGGCGCATCACGCGCACCCACGGCGGCGCCTTGTCTGACTTCAATCGCAACTTCCCGCCACTCGATGACCGCAAGGTCGAGGATGCTGAAGCCAAGCGCAAGATCGGCGCCAAGGCCGCCTCGCGCGTCAAGGCCGGCATGACCGTCTACCTCGACTCTGGTTCGACCATCTTCTTCGCCGCCGAAGCCATCGCCGCCTCGGGCGTGCCCGACCTGCAGATCGTGACCACCTGTTTGCCGACGGCCCAGCTCATCTCTTCTTTGCCGGGCGTCGAGGTCTACATCCCGGGCGGCTTGTTCCTCACGCGCCATGCGATGGTCGCCGGCGACCGTACGCTCGAGGAAGTCGCCCGTTGGAACTTCGACGTGGCCCTGCTCGGCGCCGAAGGCATCGACGAGAACGGCCTCTGGAATTCTCAGCGCGACATCTCGCACCAACAGCGCGAGGTCATTCGCCGCAGCGACGAAGTCCTCATCTGCATGAACAAGGTCAAGCTTGGCCGCGGCGGCCCTTGCGCCGTCACCCGCGACGTGACGCCGCTGTTCCTCGTCACCGATGCCGACGCGGCGGCCGTCGCGTCGGCCAAGGTCAAGATGGCGGCGGATCACGTGCTTACCGCCTAAGCGGTTCGTCGCCGGACGTCCCCAGTCCATGCCCACTGACGCTGTCCAAGCCCTGCTGGAGCTGTCCCATGACCTGGGTGGCGAACGGTTGCGCATGGCGATTCTGGGCGAAGGCAACACTTCCCTGCGGCTCGATGCGGAGACCTTCGCGGTCAAGGCTTCGGGGTCCAACCTGGCGTCGCTTCGTCCGACGGACCTGACGACCTGCCGTTTCGATCGTTTGTTGCCGCTTCTCGACGCCCGGAGCGCGAACGATGCTGAAATCGATCAGGCCTTGTTCGCCTCCCGTGTGTCCGAAGCGGACAAGAAGCCGTCCATCGAGGCTCTCTTCCACGCCTATCTGCTCAGCTTGCCTGGTGTCCAGTGCGTCGGTCACGTGCATGCCATCGCGGTGAACCAGATTCTGTGTTCGCCGCGTGCCCGCGAGTTTGCCGAACGCCGGGCCTGCCCCGATGAAATCGTGATGTGCGGCGTCGAATCCGTCTTCGTCCCCTATGCCGAGCCCGGATTGGGCTTGGCCCAATCCATCCGTCGCGAGGTGCAGGCCTTCGTCCGCCGCACCAGCCGCGCGCCGAAGGTCATCCTGCTGCAGAATCACGGCATCATCGCCGTCGGACCTTCCGCGAAGGCCGTGCTGGGCACCCTGCTGATGGCCGAAAAAGCCGCGGAGATCTTCGTCGGCGCGGCCGCGCTCGGCGGCCCCGTCTTCTTGACCGCCGCCCAGTGCGAACGCATCGCTGGCCGGCCCGACGAGCATTACCGCCAGAAAATGCTCGGTCTCTAACCCATTTCCCCCTCCCCTCCCTGCACCCCATGTCCAACTACCTTGCCATCGACCTCGGCGCCGAATCCGGGCGCGTGATTTTCGGAAGCCTCAAGGGCGGAAAGCTCGCGATGAAGGAGATCCACCGCTTCTCCAACGGCGCCATCACCGCCAACGGCACGCTGCGCTGGGACATCGTGCGCATCTTCCGCGAGATCCGCATCGGTCTGGCCAAGGGCGCCAAGCTCGGCCCGATCCGCTCCATCGCCTGCGACTCCTGGGGCGTCGACTACGTCCTCCTCAAGGGCGATGGCCCGATGCTCTCGCTGCCTTACACCTACCGCGACGAGCGCAGCTTCAAGGCGTTCGACAAGGCGATGAAGAAGTTCTCGCAGAAGCAGCTGTTCGAAGGCACGGGCATCGCGTCCATCTCGATCAACACGCTCTACCAGCTCCTCGATGACGTCGAGAACCGTCCGGAGATCCTGGCCTTCGCCGATAAGTTCCTGCTGATCGGCGACTACATCACCTGGCTCCTCACCGGTCAGGCGCGCGCCGAGGAGACCTTGATCTCCGGCAGCCAGCTCTGGGACACGCGCAAGCGCGACTGGGCTTGGCCGGTGCTCAAGAAGCTCGGCATCCCCAAGCACATCTTCCCCAAGCCCGCTGCCCCTGGCACCAAGCTCGGCAAGCTCCTGCCGTACCTCGCCAAGGAGACCGGACTCAAGTCCGCCGAAGTCGTCACGACGTGCGCGCACGACACGGCCGCCGCCGTCGCCGCCGTCCCGGCGACCAAGGGCAACGATTGGGCCTACCTCTCTTCGGGCACGTGGTCGCTCCTGGGCGTCGAACTGCCCAAGCCGCTGGTCAACGAGACCGTGCGCGAAGCCAAGTACACGAACGAAGTCGGTTTCGAAGGCACGACGCGCTTCCTCAAGAACCTCGTCGGCCTGTGGGTCCTGCAGGAATGCCGCCGCGAATGGATGGAGCGCGGCGAGGTCTCCGACTATGGCGAGATCGTGAAGCTCGCGCTCAAGGCTCCGGCCCTGCGCAGCTTCATCCGCCCCGACGACGTCCGCTTCGCCAAGCGCGGCGACATGGTCAAGAAGGTCCAGGATTTCTGCCGCGAGACCAAGCAGCCGGTCCCGCAGACGCATGGCGAGATCGCCCGCTGCGTGCTCGAGTCGCTCGCCCTCCTTTACCGCGTCGAGCTCGACGGCATCGAGAAGCTCACGGGCCGTAAGTTGAGCACGCTGCACATCGTCGGCGGCGGTTGCCGCAACGAACTGCTCAACCAAGCGACCGCCGATGCCACCGGCCGGACCGTCGTCGCTGGCCCGGTCGAAGCCACCGCGGCGGGGAATATCCTTGTCCAGGCGGTAGCCATGAAGGAGCTCAAGAACCTCGACGCCCTCCGTGGGGTGGTCCGAAAGTCCTTTGAAGTAGTGACTTACAAACCTAATCCTACGCTTGATTGGCTCGACGCCTTAGTGAAGTTTAATGGTTTAAAGAAGTCATAAACCTGCTTAAGCCTCACCCTTCCCTCCCCTTTACCTGCCAAGACCATGTCTACCTACAAGTATGTCTCCCACCTCTGGAACGACGCCGAAGCGGCGAAGCTCGATCCGGTGGCTCGCCTCATCTACCGCTCGAACAAGCTCGGTGCGGACCAGCGCATCACCAACACCGGTGGCGGCAACACCTCCTCCAAGCTGGTCGAGAAGGATCCCCTCACCGGCAAGGACACCCCCGTGCTCTGGGTCAAGGGCTCTGGCGGCGACCTCCGCACCAGCCTGCGCGAGAACTTCTCTTCCCTCTACCAGGATAAGCTCATCGGCCTCCAGTCCGTCTACGCGGCGCGTGCCGACAAGGGCCTGAAGTCCCAGGCCGAAGACGACATGGTCGCGATGTACAACCACACGACCTTCAACCTGAATCCCCGCGCTTCCTCGATCGACACCCCGCTGCACAGCTTCCTGCCGGGCAAGCACGTCGACCACATGCACCCGAACGCGATCATCTCGATCGCGGCTTCCAAGAACTGCGAGGCCCTGACCAAGCAGATCTTCGCCGGCAAGATGGCCTACGTGAAGTGGATGCGCCCGGGCTTCGAGCTCGGCCTCGCGATGCAGGACATCTCCCGCGCCCAGCCGGACATCAAGGCCATCATGATGGGCCAGCACGGCTTCATCTCCTGGGCCGACGACGACAAGGCCTGCTATGAGCTCACCCTCGCGATGATCGAGCAGGCCGCGGCGTACATCGAAGCCAAGTACCAGGCCAAGGGCGGCGACGCCAAGGCCTTCGGCGGCGCGAAGTACCAGACCTTGGAAACCGAAAAGCGTCACGCCGCCTTGGCGGCCATCCTGCCTTGGCTCCGTGGCCAGGTCTCGAAGGAAAAGCGCTTCGTCGGCACCATCCAGGATGACGAGAAGATCCTCCGCTTCGTGAATTCGGCCGATGCCCCGCGCCTCGCCGAACTCGGCACCTCCTGCCCGGACCACTTCCTCCGCACCAAGATCAAGCCTCTCTACGTGGCTTGGAACCCGCAGGCCGAAGACGTCGCCGCCCTCAAGGCGAAGCTCGCCGCCGGCCTGGAGCAGTACCGCAAGGACTACGCCGCCTATTACAACGCCTGCAAGCGCGCGAACTCGCCCGCCATGCGCGACGCGAACCCGACGGTCGTCCTCATCCCGGGCCTGGGCATGATCGCCTGGGGCAAGGACAAGTCCGAATCCCGCGTCACCGCGGAGTTCTACAATTGCGCCGTCGAAGTCATGCGCGGCGCCGAAGCCATCGACGAATACGTCTCCCTGCCGCAGCAGGAAGCCTTCGACATCGAATACTGGCTCCTCGAGGAAGCGAAGCTCAAGCGCATGCCGGCCGAGAAGGAACTCGCCCGCCAGGTCATCATCGTCGTCGGCGCCGGTTCCGGCATCGGCAAGGAGACCGCCCATCGCCTCGTCAAGGAAGGCGCCCACATCGTCTGCGTCGACAAGAACGTCGAGGCCGCCCAAGCCACGGCCAAGGAGATCACCGACAAGCTCGGCGTCGGCATCGGCGTCGCGGGCACCGGCCTGTCCAACTGCGGCCCGGCCATCGGCCTCGGTGGCGACATCATGGACCGCGCGTCCATCCGCAAGATGCTCGACCAGGTCGCCCTCGCCTACGGTGGCTTCGATTCCATCTGCGTGACCGCCGGCATCTTCGTCTCGCCCGACACCACCGGCCACATCCCGGACGACAAGTGGGCCCTGACCTTCGCCCTCAACGTCACCGGCAGCTACCTCGTGGCCGACGAAGCCTTCAAGAGCTGGAAGGAGCAAGGCCTCCGCGGCAACCTCGTCCTCACCACGAGCGCCAACGCCGCCGTCGCCAAGAAGGGCTCCGTCGCCTACGACACCTCCAAGGCGGCCGCCAACCACCTCGTCCGCGAGCTGGCCATGGAGCTTTCCCCGCTCGTCCGCGTCAACGGCGTCGCCCCGGCGACCGTCGTCCAAGGGTCGGCCATGTTCCCGCGCGACCGAGTGATCGCGTCGCTTGCTAAGTACAACATTCCTTACACCGATGATGAGGCGACCGATTCGCTGACCACGAAGCTCTCCCGCTTCTACGCCGATCGCACCCTGACCAAGAACCCCATCACCCCTGCCGACCAGGCCGAAGCCTATTTCCTCCTCGTGACCAATCGCCTCAGCAAGACGACCGGCCAGATCATCACGGTCGACGGCGGCCTCCACGAGGCGTTCCTCCGCTAAAACGTGCGCGTCTCGCTTTTCGTCCCTTGCTTCGTCGACCAGCTCGCCCCCCAGGTGGGCTTGGCCGCGGCCAAGGTGCTGAAGCGCCTCGGCCACGAGGTGGAGTTCCGCGCGGAACAGACCTGCTGCGGGCAGCCGTCCTTTAACTCCGGACAGTGGGACGTGGCCCGCGAAGGCGCGCTCCGCACCATCCAGGTGTTCCGCGGCGCGGACGTCGTCGTCGGCCCGTCCGGTTCCTGCGTGGCGATGATCAAGAAGTTCTACCCGGAGCTCCTGCAGGGCACGCCCCACCTGGCCGCCGCCGAGGACTTGGCGGCCCGCACGTTCGAGTTCTCCGACTTCCTCGTCAATCGCCTCGGCGTCACCGACGTCGGGGCCAAGTTCGCCAAGAAGGTCACCTACCATGACGGTTGCCACGCCCTGCGTGAACTCCGCCTCAAGGAGGAGCCCCGGAAGCTATTGCGAGCGGTGAAAGGCCTCGAACTCATTGAATCCGAGGAAGGCGAATCCTGCTGCGGCTTCGGTGGCCTTTTTTCCGCGAAGTTCCCGATGATCTCGACCGCCATGGTGCAGGTCAAGGGCGGCGCCCTGGCCCGGACCGGCGCCGACTTCGTGGTTTCCTCCGACCCGTCCTGCCTGCTGCAGATCGGCGGCTGGCTCTCCCGCGAAGGCAAGCCCATCCTCCCCCTGCACATCGCCGAAGTGCTGGCTCACGACGCCTAACCGATGTCCGACGCCAAGCAGATCTTCATCAAGGACGCCACGCTCAACGCGGCCGACGGCGACCAGCGCGCGTTCATCCGCAAGGCCCTCGGGGGCTACTACGTCAACCGCGACCTGCAGAAGGCCCGCTACCGCGATTGGGAGCGCGCCCGCGACGCGGCCTCGCTCGCCAAGTGGACCGCGGTCAACGACCTCGCCAACCAGCTGGAGAAGTTCACCGCGAACTTCGAACGCAACGGCGGCGTGGTCCACTGGGCCCGCGATGCCGCCGAGGCCCGGGCCATCATCCTGAAGATCGCCGCCGACGCGAACGCCAAGGCCATCGTGAAGTCCAAGTGCATGACTTCCGAGGAGATCCACCTGAACGACGCGCTCGAGAAGGCCGGTTACGGCGTCGTCGAAAGCGACCTCGGCGAGTTCATCCAGCAGCTCCGCGGCGAAGCCCCTTACCACTTCGTGTTCCCGTGCATGCACGTGAAGCGCGAGGCCATCAGCGAGCTCTTCACCAAGCACCTCGGCACGGCGCCGACCGACAGCCCCGAGGAGCTGACGATGATCGCCCGTCGGCACCTCCGCCAACTGTACGTGGACGCGGACATCGGCATCACCGGCGCCAACTTCCTCGTCGCCGAGACCGGCCAGATCTCCATCACCGAGAACGAAGGCAATGCCCGCCTGACCGCCGCCTTGCCCCGCATCCATATCGCGCTTTCGGGCATCGAGAAGGTCGTCAGCCGCCTCGACGACCTCGCGGTGCTGCTGCCGATGCTGGCCACGGCGGGCGCGGGTCAGCCGATGACGTGCTACAACACGCTCTACGCCGGCCCCCGCAAGCCCGGCGAATGCGACGGCCCCGAACAGTTCCACTTGGTGCTGCTAGACAACTCCCGCACGCGCCTCCTCGCCGACCCGGAACAGCGCGACGCCCTGCATTGCATCCGTTGCGGCGCCTGCCTCAACGTCTGCCCGATCTTCAAGAACATCGGCGGCCTGGCCTACGGCACGACCTACCAGGGCCCGATCGGTTCCGTCATCACGCCGCACCTGCGCGGCCTGAAGCAGTGGAACCACCTCTCCAGCGCGTCCTCGCTGTGCGGCGCCTGTACGGACGCCTGCCCGGTCCGCATCGACCTCCATCACCACCTCCTGCATAATCGCCGCAACGCGATGAAGCAGTCGCCTAGCCTGTTCGACCGTGCGTTCCATGCCGGCTTCGGGTTTGTGCTGAAGCGGCCGGCCCTCTTCGCCTTGGGCGGCAAGGTCTTCCGGGCGACCTTGCCCTTGCTCAAGAAACTCCCCCTGCCCTACATGAGCGCTTGGCTCAAGACGCGCGACCTGCCGGCGGCCCCGGCCAAGTCGTTCCGCGAACAATGGAAGGACTCTTCCCATGGCTGACGCCCGCTCCGATATCCTGGCCCGCATCCGCGAGGCCCTGCAGGTCAAGGCTCCTAAGCCGCACTTCAAGTCCGAGGAAACCCAGGGCCAGCCCGTCAAGGTCGGCAAACCGTGGTTGCCGGACGGCGGCGAAACCACGGAGGCCAGCTTGGTGATCTTGGCTGAGCAGTTGGCGAAGCTGAAGGCCGTCTTGTTGCGTGTGCCCGATGAAGCCGCCGCCGGAGTGGCCGTCGCCGACTTGGCCCGCGCCAAGGCGTGGAAGCAAGTCGCCTACCATGG
>JBEGRN010000009.1:0-17166 GCA_041180425.1 Verrucomicrobiota bacterium | reverse complement strand
CACGGCGGGGACGTTCTATGTGGAGTACGACTTCGCGGGAGGCAATTCTCCCGCCGCGCTCACTACAAGCCCGGCGGCTGGCTTCAACGTGGGCGGCAATACCGCGCAATGGTGGAACGGCACGACGAACATCGTCACGGCGAACAGCGCCGCACCGCCGACCATCCACAAGGAGGCCTTCGCCTACACCGCGAACTCCCGGGCGCTGTGCCTGAATGGCGGGGCGGTCGTCACCGACACTAATGTCCCGTGGACCGGCACCCCGACTAACGTCTGGCTGGGCTCTGGCTATGGCACGGCGCAATGGCTCAACGGCCACCTCCGGGTCGCGCGCTTCTACCCGCGCGCATTCTCGGCTGCCGAACTGATCGCGCTCACCACGCCTTAAGAGGCTCCCATGACCGACCTGTATCTCATGTTCGCCGACGAGGCGGAGGCGGCCGAGCACCTGCTCAATGCCGAGGGCCGGCTCCTGCACGTAAACACCGACGTCCTCGGCATCATCTACGACCGCGATGACACCGACCCCGAGAACCCGGTATTTACCGCGCTCCCGGGCTGGCACGTGAACGTCCGCACCGAGTCTTATGACCCCGCGCTGGACGCCTTCCGGGTTTACCCGGCAACCCCTCGACGGGTGTGGTGGTCGTGAAGGCCGGCCGCCTGCGCCACCGGGTCACGCTCCAGCGCGGCACGGTGACGGCCAACAGCCACGGCGACCAGGTGCGCTCCTACGTCGACCTCCGCACCGTGTGGGCAGACGTGGAAGCCCTGGGCGGTCGGGAGTTCCTCGCCGCCGAGCACGTGCAGGCGGAGGTCACCAGCCGCATTACCCTGCGCGCCCAGCCGGACATCACGCTCACCCCGGCAGACCGCATTGTCTGGGGCTCGCGGATCTTCGACATCCGCCACGTGATCGACCTGCAAGGCCGCTCCCGCGACTGGCAGGTCATGGCCTCGGAGTTCTTCGCCTAATGGACGTGGAGATCAAGCTCACCGGGGTCGCCGAATGCATGGCGCGCCTTGAGGAACTGGGCGCGCTGGGGCAGCAGAAGCTCGTCGTCCGCATCCTGCGGAAGGCAGCGAAGCCCACCGCCCTCGCCGCCGCCGCGAACGCCCGCCGCTTCAATGGCTCGGGCGCTCTGTCGAAGGCGGTGAAGACCGCGAACATCAAGCGGCTCAAAGGGCAGGAGGTCGCCCGGGTGGCGGTCGCCCCGACCGCGAAGGACCGCACGGCGGTCTACGTCCACAACGTCGCATACAAGCGCAAGCGGAAGGGGATCTTCTACGGTCACCTCGTCGAGTGGGGTCACCGCATCGGCACCCGGGCTACCGGGTGGCTCGCGAAGAAGGGCCGCAGCGGTAAGGGTGGCACCTCGGCTGGTCAGGTTCCCGGTCGTCCGTGGTTCACTCCCGCCGCCCGGCAGACGGAGCGGCAGGTCGTCGACACCTTCCTCGCCGAGATGCGGAAGGCCGAGAAGAAGCTCGAAGCCCGGAAGGGGCAGAAGGCAGCCAATACCGAAGGGCTCGTGCAATGACGCTAGAGGAAGCCATCATCGCGCGGCTGGTCGCGGCAGCCACGCCAGCAGGCTCGCGAATCTTTCGCGAGGTCATCATGCAGGAGCCCGCCCTGCCGGCCATCGCAGTGGCGCGCACCTCGGGCGAGGCGGCGGTCCGCGACTCGAGCGGCACGCCGCTCCTCAATCGCTCCCGGGTAAACATCACCATCCTGGGCGCGGACGTCGCGACCACCAGCGCCTGCGCCGCCGCAGTCCGCACCTCTCTCGATAACTGGAAGGGGATCACCGCCGACGTCGTCGTCGAGACGGCGCGCTGGCGTAGTGACTCCGACCGGGCAGATGCCGATGGCGACAAGCTCCTGCGCATGATCGTGCAGGACTACGAATTCATCCACCGATAACGCGCCGCAAGCGCCAGACCCCGGCCGCGCGCGCGGCTTTTTTTTTAGGAGAGACACATGGCCGCCTACCAGTCGAATGGCTTCATTTTCAAGAAGGAAACGGTCACGCCCGGCACCTATGCGGTCGTGACCCAGTGCCTCAAGGTGACCCCGCCGAAGTACGAGCGCAACACGACCGAGGTCTACACCACGGACGCCGCCACGCCGACCATCCTGTACGGCACCCTGAAGGCCCAGGAGGTCGAGGCGACCTTCCTCTATGACCCGGTCAACACCGACCACGAAGCCTTCCGCACGGACCTCACGGCGAAGACCTCGCGTAATTACCAGATCATCTACCCGGACGCCGGCGCCTACGAGGTCAAGTGCAATATGACCCCGACCTCGGTCGAGTACAGCGAGCTCGATGGCGAAGGCTCGGCGATCCAGGTGACCGTCAAGTTCACGCTCAATAGCACGCCGACGATCACGCCGTAACATGAGCAACACCAAAGCCGAAATCGTCGCCGCCTTCAAGAAGGCGGCAGTCCGGCAGGTCGAAGTCGCGGGGGTGGCTATCCACCTCCGCGGCCTCACCGGGTCCGACCGCGTGGCCTTCAATCAGGCCATCGAGGAGTCGAAGAAGACCGGGGAGCCGGTCCCCGATTACCTCGTGGCCTTCTGGGGCATGTGCGACTCGGAAGGTGCGCGGCTCTTCGCCACCCCGGAGGAGTGCGCCGACTTCGACGGCAACACCCTCCAGACCATCGCCCTCGAGGTGCTCAAGGCGTCCGGCCTCTACTCGGGGAATGACGCGAAGGGTGAAGTCTCGAGCGCGGACGAAGCGCAAAAAAACTGAGCCGCCAGCCGGAGCTGGCCTTCTGGTTCCGGCTGGCGTCTCACCTTCGCACCCCGGTGGGGGAACTCATGGAGCGCATGACCTCCTGGGAGTTCACCTACTGGATGGAATACGCCGCGATGCATCCCTTCGGCCCCGAGGCTGAATTGTGGTGCGCCGCCGTCGTCGCGGCCACGGTGGCGAACACCGCCGGCCCGAAGCAGGGCGGTAAAGCCTGGCAGCCGAAGGACTTCATCCCGGCGAACCCACGCAAGAAGTGGGCACCGCTTCCCGACAACCTCCCGCCGGAAGTCCGGCAGAAGCTCCTCGAGGCACGACATGGCTAGCGTCGGCACAGTAACTTTCGATATCGCGGCAGAGAGCGCGAAGCTCCGCTCCGAGCTCGATAAGGTGAAGAAGGAGCTGGGGGGTGTCTCCCAGTCCGTGCGGGCGGTCAATGACACCTTGAAGAGCGCCGGCAAGCTCGTGGCGGGGGCGTTCTCCATCGGTGCCATTGCGGGCTTCATCGGTCGCGTGAATAGCGCGGCCGACTCCCTCAACGACCTCGCGGGCAAGCTCAACGCCTCGGCGGCGAACCTCTCGACCATTCAGCTCGCGGCCCAGCAGTCGGGCGGCTCGGTCGAGGGTGTTACCACGGCCTTCGGCGCGATGACGAACAAGATCGGCGAGGCTGTCTCGGGCAACAAGCAGGCCATCGCGGCCTTCGACAAGCTCGGGCTGTCGGCGACGAAGCTCGCGGGGATGCGGACGGACGAGGCCTTCCAAGCCATCGCCGAAGCCACCTCGAAGGTGAGCAACCAGTACGAGCGCGCCACCGCCGCGCAGGACATCTTCGGCAAGGGTGCGCGCGACATCCAGGGGCTTCTCAACGAAGGCACCGCCGCCATCGATGGCGCCCGGGCGGCGCTTGAGGCGCACGGTGCGGCGCTCTCCGACCTCGACATCGCCCGGATCGGCGTGATGAACGACGAGCTCGGGGCGCAGGAGACCATCATCACCAACCTCGCCACGAAGCTGCTGGCGAGCTTCTCCCCGGCGGTGTCGGTCGCGGTGGACTCCCTGGGCGAGCTCCTGAAGTCGACAGGCGGCACCAGCGAGGCCGGTCGCATCATGGGGATCACGTTCGTCGTGGCGGTGAAGTCCATCCAGACCGCGGCCAATCTCATCATGGCCGCCTTCGAGGCGGTGCGCTCCGTCGTCTCGGCGGTGCTCGCGGTCATCGTGGCGGGGGTTAAGTCCCTCATCGGCGGCTTTGCGTGGGTGGCGGACAAGCTCGGGCTCGACGTCGCCAACAAGCTCTACTCCGCCCGGGATGCCATGCAGGGCATCGAGGAGAGCCTGGTCGGCATCTCCCGAGCCAGTCAGGACAACGCGGTCGCCGCCGCCAGCGCGGCTGGCAAGGCGGCCCTCGACATCCTCAACAGCGCGAACCTCTTCGACGAGGCCTCCGCCCGGATGGAGGCGAAGGCGGCACAGGCTGCCTCCACGGTCGGCGGTGCGGTCGCTGGCGCTACCGGGGGCGGGAAGGACAAGAAGCAGAAGGACCGGTATGTAAACTCGGACGGCAAGGAGCTCGCGGTCGCCGCGACCGACATCGCCTCCGAGTCGGACATCGCCGCCGCGGCGAAGCTCACGCAGGAGCAGCTTAACCAGATCACCACCGAGGGCATGGATCTGCGCCTGTCCATGTGGGACAAGGAGCGGCTCGGCATCCTGTCCATCCTCGAGCAGGGCTCCTCGGACTTTATGACCGTGCAGGAGATAACGAACCAGGGCTTCGTGGCTTCGCTCGGCATGGTGCTCCAGCAGACCGGGGCGCACAACAAGAAGATCGCGAAGATCCAGCAGGGCATCGCGCTGGCGCAGGCCGTGTGGTCCACCGCCCGGGGCGTCGCGAATGCGCTCGGCTCCGTTCCCTTCCCCGGTAACCTCGCCGCCGCCGCAGTCGTGGCCGCGCAAGGCATGTTGCAGATTGCCGCGATCAAGAAGCAGAAGTACTCGGAAAGCGGCGGCGGCGGCTCCTACAGCGCCGGCGGCGGTGGCGGCGGCAATGTCTCCGCCAGCGAGTCGAAGCTCCCCGACACGATGGCCGCCAACGAGCAGCAACAGGCTCGAGGGCAGGCCCAGATCGTCATCAATGGGAACATCTTCTCCAGCCGCGAGACGGCCCAGTACCTCATCGACGAGATCTCGAAGGCGGTCACCGAGCGGGACGTCGTCCTCATCGGCAAGAACTCCCGCCAGGCACAGGAGCTCATGGGCTAATGCTTCGCGTATCTTTCACCGCAGCGCGGCGCCTCACTGGCACCCACGCCGTCGGCGACACCGTCGCCCTGGACATGGTTACCACGGAGATCTCCCCGGCAGGGCGGACCTACTCCAAGGCGGTGCAGGAGTCGAAGTCCGGCAAGCGCGAGACGCTGGGCTACTACAGCCGCCGCACCTGGACGGCGACCGTGCTCGCGGTCACCCCGGAGATCCGCGCGGCGGTCGAGGAGTTCCTCGACTCGGTCGCCTATGGCGAGGCGTTCACGGTCCAGCCCCTCTACCAGTCCACCGGCCCGAGCCTCGCGCTCGACTTCGTGGCTGGCACCTTCGGGGCGGCGGAGGAGGTGCAGGCCATCCTCGAGGCGGAATCCTTCGAGTGGGCTCCGCTTGCGCGCTACGGCGGCGGCGCATACGACGACGTCTATACCTTGCAGTTCCGCTTTAGCGAGGCCTGATGTGCGCGCCGATTCCGTCGACTTCCGGGTACTGAACGAAGCCCACAGCAAGCAGCCGCGCTTCGTCATCAAGATCGAATTCGCGGCGAGCTCGCTGTACCTCACCTCCCACGCCGATATCACCGGGGTCCCCGCGACCGTGCTGGTGGGCGGGGTGCAGGAGCCCTTTATCGCCTCGCAGAAGCTCAACCCGGACGAGGCTCGCTCCGAGATTGGGTCGGCTTCCTTCCGCGTGGTGGACCTCGCCTCGGCCTTCACGAACGCCGTGCGCGCGAAGCTCACCGCCGGCGAAGGCCTGCGGAAGAAGCTCGTCCGCTTCTACATGGGGTACGCCGGGCAGGACTTCTCTGCCTTCGTGCTCACTGGCACCCAGCAGATCACCTCGACGACCTACGACCGCGGGAGCTACCAGGTGGACTGCGCCGATGTGCAGCGCTCCGCCCGGAAGGACGTCTTCGATCTGAAGACCACGAACCTCACGGCCTCGCTCACGGAGACGGACACCACGATCAACGTGAACAACACCGCAGGGTTTACCCGGGTCTTTCACGGCACGAGCTACTCCGACTCGCCCAGCACGACGGTGGGATACATCAAGATCAAGGACGAGGTGATCCGCTACACCGGGACCACCTCGACGTCCTTCACCGGCTGCACCCGGGGCGTGCTCGGCACGACTGCGGCGGCCTACAAGGTGGACGGCGCGACCCCGGTGGCGCGGCGCGAGAAGGTCACGGAGCACGTGTACCTCGAGCTGCCGGCGGTGAAGATCATCTACGCAATCCTCACCGGGGTCCTCTATGGGGACACGGCCACGCTGCCCTCCACCTGGCACCTCGGCATCCCCACGAGCCTCGTGCGGCTCTCGGACTTCACGGGCATCGGCACCGACCTCTGGAACCCGGCAGACGATACCGCGGGCGTGGTGCTGGTCTTCCAGGGGCTGGCAAAGACCGACGCGAAGGCGTTCCTCGAGAAGGAACTCCTCCGCCTGCTGGGCTGCTTCGCCCCGGTGTACGCGGACGGGGCGCTCGGACTGCGCCGCATGGTCCGCATCCTCTCCGACGCCCCGGGCGTGGTGACGCTGGATAACTCCAACACCGTGACCACGGGCGAGCTCCAGCACGACATGGAGAGCCTGCACAATAACTTCGTGATCTCGTGGAACCCGCTCGCGGGGAACTACAGCCGCACCACGCAGCTCATCGATGCGGCCTCGGTCACGACTCACGGGCAGTCGACGCCGCTGTCGATGGAGTTCAAGGGGCTTTCGGGCGGTCGCCACACCGACTCGACCATCTTCCGCCTCATCGATGCCGCGCGCGACCGCTACGCCGCCCCGCCCGAGCGGATCGACGTCGACGTCCTCCATGCCATGAACGGCCTCGAGGTGGGCGACGTCGTGCGCTGCAAGTGGCCCGACGTGCGGGACTGGGCAGGGGCGGGCGCCAGCATCGACCGCGCCTTCGAGATCCAGGCGACGCAATTTAACCTCGCGACCGGGAAGGGCAAGCTCACGCTCTTCGGCTCAACCGCGCCGGCCTCCGCGCTGGCACCGACAACCAACACCACGAGCCTCCCGGATACCTTCTACAACGCCACCGGGGTCGCGCTCTCCACCGTGATCGGCATGACCGGGAACACGGTGAACGCCGGCACCCACACCATCACGGGCGGGACCGACCTCACGACCTCGGTCTTCTATCACCTGGGCGACCTCACCATCCCCACGGGCGCCACGATCAACATCTCGGGCAACGTGCAGATCCGGGTGCGCGGCTACGTCACCCTGAACGGCGTCGTCTATGGCAAGGGCGGCGGGCTCGCGGGGGTCGCCGATGACACCAACCCGGGCAGCCAGCTCGCGGGCAACCCGGGCTACGTGGGCAACGCCCGAGGCTGGGATGGCATTCGCGGCGGGCAGGACTTCATCGACGGCAACGCGATGCTCCAGACCCGCTCGGCGGTCACGACGGTCGGCAAAAATCCCTCCTTCCCGCTCCTCAACCTCGAGGTATCGGGGACCACCCTCAAGGGGCTCCCGACCGACCTGCGCGGCACGGGCGGCGGCCCGGGCGGCAAGATCACGAGCTCGGGCATCGGCACCTTCCGGGCTGCCGGCGGCACGGGCGGCAGTGGCGGGGCAGGGCTGGCGTTTATCTGCCGCGGCTTCGGTACGGGCGTCTCGGCGGCGATCAACCTCTCGGGCAACGACAGCACGACGACCACGACCTACACGACCAGCAGCGGGAATACCTACATCCCAGGCCCCGGAGCGGCGGGCGGCCCGGGCTGCCTGCTCATCCTGCTGGACGGCGACCTGCTCTCGGCTCCCGACCTCACCGGGCGCTTTATCGCCCTCACTGGCACCGTGCCGACCCCGGCGGCGGAGACGTTCCTCGACAACGAGGGGCAACACCGCTACGACAAGAAGAAGAAGCCCTGGGCGGGCTTCGACGACCCGAGCCGCATCTCCGCCCTCTCGCTGGCGGGCTCCTGCCAGCGCATCCAGTTCGTGCCGGCACCGGAGACCCCGGTGGTGGACTCCAGTCCGGTCGCCGCCCCCAGCTCCATCACAATCACGAAGGGGGTGGGCGGCTACACCGTCGCCGCGCTGCTCCCCGCCGGCACGCCCTCTAATGCGGTGCTGGAGGTCTGGGAGTACACCGCCTCGACCCCGTTCTCCTCGGCGGTGAAGGTCGCGGAGATTGCCGGCAGCACCGTCTGGGTGCCGCGCTCAGACACCGCGACCGTTTACGTCTGGGCGCGCCTGCGCTCCCTCCAGACCACTGGCACGGTCTACTCGGCGACCACGCCCACAACCACGGGCGCCTCGGCAGGGGCGTCCTCCGTCTCGACCGCCCTCACGGTGTCGGTGTCGCCGTCCTCGGTCTACAAGTCGGGCAGCACCGCCAGCCAGACGAGCGGCAGCGTGACCGCGACCGCCACGGGCGGGACAAGCCCCTACACCTACGCCTGGGTGCGGACCTCCGGCTCAACGTCGATCACCGCGAACACGCCGAGCGCCGCCACCACGACCTTCTCGGTCACCGGGCTCCTGAATGACACCACTGCGGACGCGGTCTTCACCGTGACCGCGACCGCCACCGGCGGGGCGACCACGACGTCCACGGTCGCCGTCTCCTTTTACCGCACCGCCGCCAGCGGGGGCGGCGGCGGCACCATTCCGTGAGGGCCTGATATGACACAACACTCTTCCAGGGTGGCGGACGCCGCAGCCGCCACCTCTGCCTTCGGCTGGCTCGCCTCGTGGGCGACGGACGCGCTCCCCATCATTCAGGCCTTCGCCGGCATCGTGGCCATCGTGGCTGGCTGCTTCGCCATTGCCTACCACTGGAAGAGGCTCCTCCGATGACCGGCGCCTGGCTTGCCGTCATCCTCGCGGTGAACGACGGGGACACCTTCCGGGCGCGCCTCGAGGTGTGGCCCGGGGTGGAGGTGACGACCGCGGTCCGCATCGCGGGCATCGACACCCCGGAGATTAAGGGCAAGTGCGCCAGCGAGCGGGAGAGGGCGATCCTCGCCCGGGAGCGCCTGCGCGCCCTGCTGGCGCTGGGGCCGGTGGAGGTGCGCGAGGTCACGCTCGACAAGTACGCCGGGCGCGTCGATGCCTTCGTGGTGGCCGGCGGTCGCCCGGTGGGCGAGGTGCTCGTCCAGGAGGGGCTGGCACGCCCCTACAGCGGCGGCGCGCGGGCGGGCTGGTGTCCATGAGCCCCTCCTTCCTGCGAGCCGTGGCGGCGATTCTGGAGGCAGAGGGCGGGGACACCATCACCGACGACCCGGACGACCCGGGCGGGCTCACCCGGTGGGGCATCTCCCAGCGGTCCTACCCGGACCTCGACATCGCCAACCTCACGAAGGACGACGCCGTCGAGATCTACTATCGGGACTTCTGGCTGCCGGTGCGCGGCGATGAACTGCCGCCGAAGCTCGCGCTCGTGGTCTTCGATTGCGCCGTGAATCAGGGGGTACAGGTCGCCGCCCGGCTCCTGCAAAAGGCTTGCGACGTCGTGCAGGACGGACGCATCGGTCCCCAGACCCTGAAGGCGGCGCGGCGCGCGGACGCGCTCGCCCGCTTCACCGCCGCCCGGGCGATCCGTTACTTCGGGACCCGGAACTTCGACAAGTACGGCTTCGGCTGGGTCACCCGCGCGGTACAGAAGGCCTTGGAGGCGAACGCATGACACCCCTTTTCGGCGGCCTCCTCGAGGCCGGGCTCAAGGTCCTGGACAAGGTCATCCCCGACCCGAAGGCGAAAGCCGAGGCGCAGCTCGAGCTCCTGCGGCTCCAGCAGGCGGGGGAGTTCAAGGCGCTCGAGGCCGACCTCCAGCTCGCCCTCGCCCAGGCGAAGATCAACGAGGTCGAGGCGGCGGCGCCCGACCTCTTCCGGGGTGGCTGGCGCCCCGGGGCGGGCTGGGTATGCGTGCTGGGACTGGGCTATCAGTTCCTCATCCAGCCGCTCGCTGCGTGGGGCTCCTCAGTCAATGGCTGGCCCATGCCCCCGGTGCTGGAGCTTGCCGACCTCACGACCCTGCTCTTCGGGCTTCTGGGCCTGGGCAGCCTGCGCTCCTTCGATAAGGTGCGCGGGAAGGGGTAGCAGGTCGCGGAGCACGGGGCCGATGACCGCATCGTTCGCCCCGTGGTTCGCCCATTCGAGCTGCCGGGTGAGCTCCACCCGCAGGCTCAGGGCTTCGCGCTGGGCGACGGTGGCGAGCTCGCGGAAGTACTGTCCCGCCCGGATGTCCCCGGGCGCATAGCCATCGCCCTCCGGGGTGTAGAGCCTGCCATCCCGGGCGAAGCGCCAGCCGGCCCAGCCCTTGTGGCGCTCCATTGCCGGCAGCACCCCGGACAGGGCGCGCAGCGCCACCAGCACCGCCCGCGGCACCGGGGTGGTCCCCTGCACCCACCGCCTCACGGTGGCATAGTGAACGTCGAGCTCCCGCTCGACTACCGCCGCGCCCAGTCGGGCGATCAGTTCGGCGGCTTCCTCTCTGTGTGGATTGTTTAGCGTGTGGAGCATCTGCTTATCCTCGTGGAGCAGAATGCTAAACGCAACCCCCGCATATACGCATAATGTATATTCAGCGCGACCGCTTGCGTATGCGTTACAGGGGCTTGCGTTGGCATTTTGCTAAAGGTAATCGGTAGCCATTGCTACCGGGCGGCGGGAATGTTTAGCGCGGCGGCCTCTGCCGCGAGCGCTGCGTAGGCGATCTTGTCGTCGTAGTCATCGGCGATATAGCGGCCTCCTGCCGCCCGGCTCATCTTCAGGAGCTCCATGAAATGCCAGCCCTGAACTTCGGTCAATCCGGTCCCGTAGATGGCATTGAAGGCCGCCACCGTCGCGGCCATGCTCCGCTCGCCGCCAGCCCGGTCGCGCTGCTGGGCGCGCTCCTCAATGAGCCGGGCAGCCTCTCTCAGCTTCTCCTGTGCGTTCATGCGTTCCTCCGTTTCATGGCATCGAGCAGGATGTCCTGGACTTGCCTCTTCGTCTCCACCCGCTCGAGGACAAGCTCGTCGACCGTATCCCGGGCGAGGATGTTGTGGATAAAGACCGGGCGGTCATGCCCCGCCTGCATCTGGCGGACTGGGCCGATGCGCTCGAGGATCTGGAGCCGCTCCTCGAGGTTCCAGTTCAGGCCGAAGAACACGAGAATGTTCCCGCCATCCTGAAGATTCAGTCCGTGGCCGGCGCTTGCCGGGTGGGCGAAAAGGAGGGGGATGCGGCCGGCATTCCACTCGACAATCGTCTGAGGGTCCGCGTCCAGCGTTCGGCCCTGCGGGAAAGCTCGCAGGAGTCGGGCCAGGTCGTGCTTGAAGTGGTAAGCCACGAGGATGGGCGCCCCGCCTGCCTCTTCGATGATGTCGTCCAGGGCGTCGAGCTTCGCATCGTGGACCTCCTGCCAGTTCCCAGCCTCGTCCACATATGCTGCACCGTTCGCGAGCTGGAGGCATTTACCAGTCCGTGCGGCGGCATTCACCGCCTCCACCCCGAGCCCGGCAATCTCGGTAAACATCTGTTTTTCCATCTCGCGATACATCCTCCGGGCATCTCGTGGGAGGTCGATGTAGATGTTGTTGATGATGGGCTCCCGCAGGTCGAACCAGTCGCGCGCGTCGATGGTGAGGCAGATGTCCCGGAGCCGCTCCTGTATCTCCTTCTGGGCATGAGGGAGGGCGGTGTAGCCATACCCATCGTAGGACTGCTGGAACCACCGGGAGCGGAAGGAATCGAACGTCCTCCCGAGGCGCTGCCCCTGGTCGAGGAACCAGAGTTGCCCCCAGAGGTCCTGCAAGCCATTGGGCGCACAGGTCCCCGTGAGTTCGATGAACCGGGTCGTGTGGGTGTGGGCGATCCGCGCGAGAGCCTTCGCCCGCTTCGTGCCTTGCCGCAGGCGGAAGCCCTTCAGCTTCGTCGCCTCATCGCATACGACCGTCCGAAAGGGCCACCGCTTCCCGAAGTACTCCGTGAGCCAGGGGAGCTGCTCGTAGTTCGTGGCGTAGACGCTGGCGTCCAGCCGCAGGGCGGCGCGGCGCTCGGCTTCCGTGCCGACCACGGGCGCCACGGAGATGCCCCGGAGGTGCCTCCACTTCCGAGCCTCCTCCGGCCACGTGGTCCTCGCCACCCGCAGGGGCGAGAGGACGAGGGCAGGGCGGTCCTCCCCGGCAAGAAAGAGGGCGTCGAGGGCGGTGAGGGTGGAGACGGTCTTCCCCAACCCCATCCCCGCCCAGATCGCGCACCGGGGAGTCCGCAGGATGTGCTCGATAACCGGGGGCTGGTAACCCCGGGGCGTCCAGTCCTTCATGCGGCAAGACACAGGACGCAGAGGCGGTGCTCCGTCTCGCCGAATGCCGGCATTCGGCAGCACCAGCAGGGACCATTGCCCTGCATTTTCTGCCCGGTGGCGAGGCGGTGGCGCGCCCGGGCGGCCTTCGCCTGAACCAGTCGGCGGGCATAGGCAGCCTCTGCCTCGGCCCTCGTCGCGTAGTGGCGGCGCTTGCGGGGGGTCATGCCTTCGCCCTCCGCGCCTTCGATACCGCCGGGTAGATCGCCCAGGGGTGATTACTGCGGGGCTTCTTGCAGGGGCGGCAGGTCCGCCCGGTGCGGATGAAGTCGGTGTCCGGCAGCTTCTGCCGGCAGCGCAGGCAGGTCCTCATGCCTCCCACCATGCGCGAAGCCACTGGTAGAGGCTGCCCAGCAGCAGCACCGCGAGGAGGGCGTAGACGGCGACGGCGGCGAGGCTGCCGATGACCGCGACCCACAAGATCAGGTCGATCACTTCTCACCTCCTGGCATGACCAGATATTCCAGCACCGCGAACGGCAGCCACACCAGCACCAGCGCGACCGTGAAGATCAGCGACAGCGCCATCACCAGCAGCCTCAAGGGCAGCAGAAAAAAATCCTTCATCGTTGGCTCTCCTTTTTCACCATCTCGCTCATTACGGCCTCCACGCTCTCCGGCGTGTCCGCCCAGGCGGTCCGCAGGCCGAAGCCCGCGAGCCGCTCCATCTCACGGAACTGCTGGACGGTCGGGCGCTTGCCCGGTGCCTTCAGCTCGAGCAGGAAGGGCTCGTGACCGGGCAGCAGGACAAGCCTGTCTGGCGCCCCGCACCGACCGATCCAGCGCACCTTCCGCACCTCGCCGCCCTGCGCCTTCGCGCGGCGGATGAGGTACGCCTCCACGTCCCGCTCCTTCATGCGTCGGGGTCCGGGTTCGGCTCTGCCTTCGCCAGCCGCCACCCCGCCTCGAAGCCGAGCAGGTACGCCCTGCGCTCCTTTTCCCGGGCGAGGTGATGTGGCCCCCGGGGTCGCAGGGGGAATTGCTCGTCTGCCTTCTGGCGGCCCAGTGCTCTCACCTTGCTCATATCAGTCCTTCCTGTAGCGGTGGCTCTGGAATCCCGCCGCCGCAAGCGGCAGCCCCTGCGCCCAGTCCGGCGGCGTGGACATACGCCGCGCGAGGTCCTCCTCGTGGTAGTCGGGGAGGTCGGGCGCCTCGGTGACGACCTCGTCGTGGACGGTCATCACGATCTGATACCCGGCAGCGTCGATCCCCGGCATGGCGGAGGCCATGACATCCCGGGCGACCGCCTGGGTGACGTTCTCCACGAGCTTGCCGCCATAGGTGCCGAGCCGCTCCCACTTGCGGGAGTACTGGTTGAGCCCTGCGTAGGTGATCTTCCCGTCCTCGACCTTCGGGCTGGGGTAGCAGAGGGACCGCCCGGAAGGCAGCACCACGCGGAGCCATGCGCGCTGCCGCAGGACGAGCAGGGCGCCCACCTTGATCTCCTTCCCCGGTGAGTCGATGGCGGTCCGCACCGCGTCATCCAGCAGCCGCCAGAGGGACACCGTGCCGGGGTGGCTGCGGCGCCAGCCCCGCTTAAAGACATCGCAACAGATGAACGCCTCGCGGCTCAGGCCATGCGTGGAGCGGCGCTGGGAGAGGGTCCAGTCGTGGAACTCATCGGCCTCGGTCACGAGGTCCACCGGGAGGGAGTTCCACGCGGTCCTCGCCATCTCCTCGAGGTCGATGCCATAGGCATCGGCGAAGGTGAGGAAGGCCCCTACGCCGCCCTCATAGCCCAGGGCGAGCTCCTGCACCTTGCCGACCTGCCGCTGCCCCTTCGTGACGTCCTCCGGGCGGACGCCGAAGCTCTTCGCATAGGCGAGCTTGTAGAGGTCGGGACCGGTGCCGGCATCGAATGCCTGGAAGGCGGCGAGCTTCCACTCCTCACCCGCGAGCCATGCCAGGACGCGCCCTTCGATGTTCGACAGGTCGGCGGCCACGAGCTTGCGCCCGGGCGGGGCGACAATGCAGGACCTGATACAGCTCGACGTGAGAGCCATCACCGAGTCGAAGCACATGTGCGCCACGCCGGCCTTCAGGGCATCGATGCCGAGCTCAATCTGGTCGGGCGGCAGCAGGTCGCGGCTCGGGAGGTTCTGCGGCTGGAAGGTGCGCCCCGCCCATCGCCCAGTCCGTCCAGCCCCGCAGAACTGCATGGTCCCCCGGAGGCGACCATCGGTCTGCCCGGCCACGAGGGCGCGATACTTCGAGGTGCTCGTGGTGCTCGCCTGCTGGCGCACCTCAAGCAGCTCGCGCAGTCCCTGCGGCAGGTCGGAGTCGAGCAGCTTGTCCACCGTGCTGCCCTTCAGGTCTTCCAGGATCACCCCGTAGGTGCCGGCGATGTGATCCAGCAGGGTGTCCCTCTGCGTGGCGCTGCCGACCTCCCCGCCGGTCATATCCCGGGCGAGATGGGTGAGGCGCTGCCGCTCCTCGTCGATGGCTTGCAGGGCAGCCTCGGCAAGGTCGACGTCGACCCCATAGCCTCGGTCGTTAATCCTCTGGTCCAGATGCCACAGGGCGAGCTCGAGGTCGGGGAAGTTCCACCGGGGAAGGCGGCGATGGACCTCCCGCATCGCGCGAATGTCCGCCCCTGCGTACTCCATGAAGAGCCGCCACTCGACCGGATGCGTCTCCCGGGTGGCGCGGCGGAGGCGCATGTTCTTCGGTCGCGGGGTGCAGAAGAGCCGGACGAGGTCCTTCCCGGTCTTCAGCTTCGCCGTGTCCTGCGGGACCCGCAGGATGGTGCAGAGGGAATCCAGCGACCCCGGCAGGGAGTGGGAGAGCGCCTGGACCATGGTGCAGCGCCACCGGGCAAGGGCAGGAGCCCAGCCCGCGGTCCGCAGGACAGCGCGGTCGAACTGGGCATTGTGCGCCCAGATCTCCTCCGCATCGCGCAGGGCGTCGACGAACTCCTGCGGCATCCTGCCAGCGGTGAGGTCCGCGACCTTCACCGGCCCCTCGTCCACCGCCCAGGCGAGGAGCATGACCTCGGCGTTCGCGGCATAGCGGTACAGGCCGGCCTTGATAGGCGTCTCCGAGAACGTCTCGGTATCGAGCCAGAGCCTCATGGTGCCGCCTCCCCGGTGGGGCGCGCCCAGAGGCTGCCGTCCTTCCGCCACTGGTACTCCATGCCATCCTGCGTGGGGCCGGGGCAGCCGCACTCGGTGTAGTCGATGCCACACCGAGGGCAGTTCCCCTCCTCATCGCATTCGTGCGAGAAGACCACTTTCCGCCACCTCGCGGTCGTCATGCGAGGGGCTCCTCAAGGCACGCCTTCCCGTGGGCGTCGATGCGGCGACCGATCCATGCCACGTTAGGCACCGCCCAGGAGTTCCCGAGCGCCTTATACCTGGGACCGTCCGGGCAGTCGGCGGCAGCCTTGCCCCGGTAGGGGATGGCGGTGTACCCGTCCGGGAAGCCTTGCAGCCGCTCGCATTCGACCGGGGTGAGGCGGCGGACTTGCATGGCGGGGGTCATCACCGCCGTCCCGCCCTGCGAGCAGGTCGGATTGAGCCCGGAGGCGGCGTCCAGGGTCTTGCTGGTGTCTTCGTCCGTGCGGACGTAGAAGCCGCCCTCCGGCCTGTCCGCGCGCTTGTTGCCCCCGTAGATATTTACAGGCTGCACGACCCCGCAGCCGCCCGCATTCTGGGAGACGGAGTACCCGGCGGTCGTCATGCCCGGGGCGACGTCGACCTCGGTCACCGCGTGGTAGTTCTCCGCGAACCCCATCGGATGCACGACTCCCAAGCCGCCCTGCTTCCGGGTGACATCGGCACCCGTACAGTCCAGCGTCCGGCTAACATCGACCTCCTTCACGAAGGCGACGTCCTGCCCCGACTTATCCCCGCCGCAATGATCCGGGCAGACGCTGAACCCCATCGGCTGGAGGATGGACGGACCGGTCCCCGTGCCACCCTGCCCGCTGGCGCTCAGGGTCGCCGTGATGTCCCCGGTGACCGTGTGGTTATAGCAGTCGACGGCGACCGGAATGTACGCCCCATGACCGTCGAGTTCGGTATGCGACCGCAACCCGCGATTGCCCAGAGTCCCCGCCACGCCCGGGAGGACGCAGGCTCCCTCGCCGCCAGCGTTGGCGCGCAGGGCTCCCGCGAGGTCGGTCGCCACCTTCGGCGTGGTGTCGTCCTGCACGAAGGTGGCAGGAGTCGCCACCCACTGGTCCTGCGTGGCCGCCAGCGTGAAGGCGGCATCCTCGCTGCCGAGGTAACCCTTGCCGGCTCCCTTGCCCGCGGAGTCCACCTCCACGCCGCCGCGGATCTTGAACGCGAGCACGCCCTGGGCGGTCTTCGTGTCCACGGTGTAAGCGGTCCCGTCGTCGTTCCAGCCCTTGCCGTTCTGCGCCTTGTCGCGGCCACTCACGTCCTGGATGGCGACCGCCATAGGGTTCTTCGCTTGCAGCGTCTGCACGAGATCCACGTCGGTCTGAGGCGTGGACATCTGTGCCCCGAAGGTAATGGGCTGGGTGATGAAGGTCTGGGCGTGGTGCGACTGGGGCGAGGGGCGGAGGGCGGTGACCGCATTCGACACCTCGAGCGGCGTGGCATTGAACGTGCCGGCGGTCGCATCCTCGCGGACGCTGTACTCGCCGTTGCGCGGGACGCGCTTGAAGTTGTTGGGAGCGTCGTCCCAGATGGCCTTCGCGTCCCCGATGCGACGCGCTTCCTTCACCGGGAACCGAAGCAGCCACCGCGCCACCCAACACCACGCCGAAATGCGTGGCTTCGTCACCGTGATGGGCAATGGCTTCCTTGGCCTCGAACGACCTGACGCGCGAGCCGTTCACCAACTGCTCCAAGCG
>JBEGRN010000008.1:0-23310 GCA_041180425.1 Verrucomicrobiota bacterium | reverse complement strand
TCCTCGTTCGCGAAGACCCTGCGCCTCATGGCCGGCCATGAGCTCGCCAGCGAAGGTTTCCTCCCGGGCCAGGTCGGTTCCTCCGCCATGCCGCACAAGATGAACGCCCGCACTTGCGAGCGCATCAATGGTTTCCACGTCATCCTCCGCGGTTACCTGGCCATGGCCGCCTCGCTCTCGGGCGAGCAGTGGAACGAAGGTGACGTCTCGTGCTCGGTCGTCCGCCGCGTGCTCTTGCCGGATAGCTTCCTGGCGACCGACGGCCTTTTCGAAGCTTTCCTGACCGTTTTGGGCCAGATGGAGGTCAACGCCCCCGTCGTATCCCGCGAATCCCGCCACTATCTGCCGTTCCTGCTCACCACCACCTTCCTCATGGAAGCCGTCAAGGCTGGGGCAGGTCGCGAAGAAGCCCACGAGGCGATCAAGGAACACGCCGTCGCGGTCGCCAAGGACCTCCGGACCGGCAAGGTGGACCGGAACGACCTTGTCGACCGGCTGGCCGCCGATGCCCGTCTCCGTCTGCCGAAGGCCGTGCTGGTCGATGCCGTCACCAAGGCCGGCGAGCTCACTGGATCCGCGCAAGCGCAGGTGGGCGCCTTCTCGCTGGCGGTGCAGGCTTGGACGAAAAAAGTCCCCGAGTCCCTGCAAATCAAGGCCGGACGCATCCTTTAAGCCGCGTTGGGCGGGCCGGGCAGGGTGGGGCGGGGTTTTCCGTATTGCCAAGGGGCGGGGGGCTTCCCAAAACCCACCTTTCACCTGTTCCCTCCCATGTCTTCCTTCTCTGGTAACCTTCTCGTCGCGCAAAGCGGCGGCCCCACGCCCGTCATCAACGCCAGCCTCGCCGGTGTCATTGCCGAGGCCTTGAACCATGAAGACGAAATCGTCGAGATCCTCGGTGGCCTCAACGGCATCCAAGGCATCCTCCACGAGCAGCTGATCGACCTCGCCGAAGAGTCCCAGCAGACCCTGCGCAACCTCGAGCACACCCCGGGCGCCGCCCTTGGCACCTGCCGCTACAAGGTCAAGAAGCAGGAAGACTTTGACCGCATCCTCCAAGTCTTCGAAGCGCACAACATCCGTTACTTCCACTACATCGGCGGCAACGATTCCCAGGACACCGCCGCCAAGATCGACGCCCTCGCCAAGGAGCGCGGCTACGAACTCCGCGTCATCGGCGTGCCGAAGACCATCGACAACGACCTGCCCCTCACCGACCACTGCCCGGGCTTCGGTTCCGTCGCCAAGCACATCGCCCTGACGGTCCGCGAAATGTCGCTCGATAACGCCGCCATGGGCCGCAACGACTTCGTTTCCGTGCTGGAAGTGATGGGTCGCAACGCGGGTTGGCTCGCCGCCGCCTCCGTCCTCGCCCAGCGCCAGGACAAGCGCGACGACTCCAAGAACGCCGCCAAGAACACCCACTACAGCTGCTCGGCCCCGCACATCGTGCTCCTGCCTGAAGTCCCCTTCAACGCCGACAACTTCATCCGCCGCGTCGAAGAAGTCCTGAAGACCAACCTCCATTGCTTCGTCGTCGTTTCCGAAGGCGTGCAGGACGAGGCCGGCAACTTCCTCGGCGCTGACACCACGAACACCGACGCCTTCGGCCACGCCGTCCTCGGCGGCGCCGGCGAATACCTCCGCTCGCTCGTCGAAGAGCGCTTCTCGGGCGTCAAGGCCCGCGCTTCCAAGCTCGGCATCGCCCAGCGCGCCGCTTCCCACAGCGCTTCCAAGACCGACGTCGAAGAAGCCAAGCTCTGCGGTCGCGAAGCCGTCAAGGCCGCCGTCAAGGGCGAGTCCGGCAAGATGGTCATCATGAGCCGCACCGGCAAGGAGCAGTACGGCGTCGAAACCCTCCTCGCCCCCCTGGCGGACATCGCCAATGGCGTGAAGGCTTTCCCGGAAAAGTGGATCGGCGAGGACAAGATGTCCATCCACCCCGACTTCGTCCGTTACGCCCAGCCCCTCATTCAAGGCGAACTGCAACTCCCTTATGAACAGGGGCTTCCGCGTTACGCCCAGCTCTCGGCCAAGCGCGTCCAGCGCAAGCTCGAAGCCTACACCACGGCCTAAAGCGGTCGTTTAAGGGCCGGTTTGGCAAGGCCTCCTAGGTTCCTGGGGGGCCTTTCTATTAGGTGTTCTTACGGATTGCACCGTAAGGAGTTAGCCCTAGTGTTTATTCTTCAACCCCCTCTGCAATGAATACCCTATTCCGTAGCCTCACGCTCGCGGTCCTCGCGTTGTTGCCGGCCGTCGCTTCCGCTGCCCTCCAGAATGGCAAAGTCCAGGTCGGCATGGTGAAGGGCACGGCGACGCTCTTCGACCCCGCCTCCAAGCAGACCGCCCTCGCTTCGGGCCGCGTCTTCGAACAGGGCTACCGCGTCGAGACCTCCGCTTCGTCGACCGCCGAGCTGATTCTCTCCAACGGTTCCACGCTCATCGTCAACCCGGAGTCGCTCGTCGAAGTGCGCACGTTCCGTCAGGTCGTCTCCGAACTGATCGTCGACGGCGAGTACCAGAAGCTTGAGAAGGAGCCCAGCCCGTCCGTCACCGAGATCGTGGTCACGCGCGGCAAGGTCATCGGCGAGGTCCGCAAGCTCAACCCGCAGTCTTCCTACGTCATCAAGACGCCCGTCGGCGTCGCCCGCATCCGCGGCACCATCTACACCGTCCAGTATTCCACCGCGGGCGCCAACGCCGGTAAGCTCGTCGTCGGGTGCGTGAAGGGGTCCGTCGAAGCCACCGTCTACGCCGCCAACTCTGGTCCTGTCTCCGTCGAACCCGGCAAGCAGATCAGCGCGACCGCGCCGGCCCAGTCCACGGCTGCTCCGGGCGAAGCGCCAGCTCCTGGCACGACCACCCAACCTGGAGCGACCGAAACCACGCAGCCTGGCACGACCACGCAGCCTGGCGCCACCGAAGCCGCTCCGACGGGTTCGGTCTCGATTTCGATGGCCGACATGGACAAGGCCACCATCAGCGCCGTGGGCGCCACGATCGCGGCTTCCACCTCCTTGCCGCCCTCCATCTCGCAAGGTGTCGAAGCCCAGGCTCAGCTGGCTCCGTCGGCCGATCAGATTACGCCGGTGAACGTGAGCACGCCGAAGACCACCGGGTCCGACCCCGTGGCAACCAAGGCCGATGGTAGCCCGGCGGAAGCGCCCAAGGCGACCACCGCCCCGACGGCTCCGGCTTCGACTTCGACCGGCGGCGGCAACGCGCTCGACGCGACCATCAGCAAGATCACCGACACCGTCCAGCAGGTCGTCGAGAAGCAGCAGCAGCCGAACCCGTCGCCGACGATGTAAGGCGGGCGCTCGCCCCGATGGAAAAGGCCCGACGATGTCGGGCCTTTTTTCTGGGCGGACTCCTTCGCTTTCTCCTCTCGCTTTGACCTCCGCGAACCATCACAATCCCGTGCATGTCGTCCGTCGGTAAGTTCATTACTTTTGAAGGAGGGGAAGGGGCCGGAAAGTCCACGCAGGTGGGCCTGCTGGCCGCGCGCTTGGAAGGGCATGGCCGACGGGCGCTCAAGCTGCGGGAACCGGGCGGCACCGCTCTCGGGGAGCAGCTCCGCGAGGTCCTGAAGAGCCGCGAGACGCTGGACCTGGCGGTCTCCGCGGAGGCGCTCCTGTTCGCCGCCTGCCGTGCGCAGCTCGTGGATGAAGTCATCCGGCCGCAGCTCGCGCAGGGCACCTTCGTGCTCTGTGACCGTTTCATCGATTCGACCGTGGCCTACCAGTCCGGCGGCCGCGGCTTGGACCGCGCGCTCATCACGTCGGCCAACCGTCTGGCCTGCGGGACGGTGCACCCCGACCTCACCATCCTGCTCGACCTCGACCCTTCCCATGGGCTGGGGCGCGCCTCCATCCGCGAC
Source organism: Verrucomicrobiota bacterium (assembly GCA_041180425.1). GTDB lineage: Bacteria > Verrucomicrobiota > Verrucomicrobiia > Opitutales > UBA953 > UBA953. The sequence goes on along the minus strand of JBEGRN010000008.1, from coordinate 19,433 downwards.
CACGGCAAGCACGACCGGTTCGAGGCCTTGGGCGAAGGCTTCCACCGCAAGGTGCGCGCGGTCTACCATGAGCTCGCCGCGGCCGAGCCGCAGCGTTTCCTGGTGCTCGACGCGACCCGCGACCCGCAAACCCTTTCCGAGGAGATCTGGCATGAAGTCCGCCGTCGCTTCCTCTGACCTCGAGTCGCTGCCGGCCCTCAAGGTCCTCCTGCGCGCCCGCGCCGAGGGGCGCATGCCCCATGCCGTGCTCCTGACGGGGCCCAACCCCGAGCTGCTGCAGCGGGTCGCCGACCGCTTGGCGTCGATCCACCTGGACGTCGCCGATCCCATCGCGCACGCGGATTGCCGCGTGTTGCGCCCGTCCAAGAAATCCCGCCGTATCAACGTCGAGAACACCTTGGAAGTCGTCACCGATCTGCGTCTGACTTCCGTCTCGGCCCGCCGCGTCGTGATCGTCCATGAACCCGATCGCTTCGAGTCCGTCGCCGCGAACGCCTTCCTGAAGACCCTCGAGGAACCGCCGGCGGGCACGCTCATCATCCTGCAGACGACGAACTATTACCGCGTGCTGCCTACTATCCTGAGCCGCTGCCTGCGTTTCCACGTCGGCGGCGCGACGCCCGAGCTGACCGACGCCGCGTGGACGGATTGGCTGCGTGAGTTCGATAAGCTCATGGGCCGCCTCGCTGGCGCTGGGACGGCAAGCGGCCGCTCCAGCGAGGTCGTGATCCCGCTGTACGCCTTGTGCGCCCGTTTTGAGGTGCTGTTGGAGCTGTTCGTCGAGGAGGCCTTGAAGGCGGCCCCGCCGCCGCCGCCCACGGACCAAGACGAAGACGATGCGGAAGTCGCCTACGAGGAATCCATCCGCCGCGGCATACGGACGCGCATGTTGGCGGCCTTGGAGGAACGCCTGCGCCTCGTGGGCCGGGCGCACCCAGCCTGCGGCCTTCAAGTGGCCGAAGCGGTCGACCTGCTCGAACAGGCCCGCATCCGGCTCGAGCTCAATTACCAGATCGTCGCCGCGCTTGAAGGCTTCTTCCTGCGCACCCTGCGCGTCTTCGCCGCCCGTACGGCCACCCCCGCTTCCTGACATGCGTTTCCTTGCCCTGTGCTTCTGCGCGGCCGCCTTGGCGGCCGATCCTGCCTCCGACCAACGCCGCCGGCCGGAGGTCGAACGCGCCATCGCCCAGATGACGCCGACGATCGTCCGCATCGAGGTGATCTCCGAAGACGGCGCCGACGGCCGCATGCTGCGCCAGCACTCCGTGGGTTCGGGCGCCATCATCGACGCCCAAGGCCATGTCGTGACGAACTACCATGTCGCCGGACGCGGCGCCACGTTCCTGTGCCGCCTGGCCGACCGCGAGGAGTTGCCGGCCACGCTCGTGGGCGCCGACGCCATGACCGATGTCGCCGTCATCAAACTCGACCTCAGCCGCCGCCGCTCTCAGGCGCCTTTGCCGATCGCGCCGCCTTTGCCGATCGCGCAGTTCGCGGATTCCGACCGCGTGCGGGTGGGGGATACGGTGCTTTCGATGGGTTGCCCAGCCGGCCTGACCCAGTCCGTCACCTTGGGCATCATCGCCAACGACGCCATGGTCATGACCCGGTTCGTCGGCGGGATGAACCTCGACGGCGAATCCGTCGGCGAGCTGGTGCGCTGGTTCGGCCATGACGCCGTCATCTTCGGCGGCAATTCCGGCGGACCTTTGGTCGATACGGATGGGCGTATCGCGGGCATTAACGAAATCGGCGTCGGCAGCCTCGGCGGGGCCATCCCCGCCAACACGGCCAAGGCCGTCGCCGCCGAACTCATCCAGCATGGCCACGTCATCCGCGGCTGGACGGGGGCGGAGGTCCAGCCATTGCTGCGTTCGCTGGCGGTCAAGGACGTGCGCGGCGTGCTCGTGCGCGGCGCCTTGGAAGGCTCGCCCGCCGCCGTCGCCGGTTTCCGCCAAGGCGACATCATCACGGCCGTCAACGGTCAGGAGGTCTCCGCCGACTGCGAGGAGCTCATGCCGGCCTACCATCGCCTCGTTTCCGCGTTGCGTCCCGGCGTAGCCGTGCCGTTCGTGGTCCGTCGGGGCGAGCAGACGCTGACGCTTTCGGTCCAGCCCATCGAGCGCGAGGCGAACGAAGCCCGCGAAGTGGAGCTCACCTCCTGGGGCCTCACGGTCCGTAACCTCACGCGCATGAGCGCCCTCTACGCCAAGCGGCCCGATGCCCGCGGCGTGCTCGTCGATTCCCTGCGCGCTGGGGGACCGGCCGCCGAAGCCAAGCCGGCCTTGATGGAAGGCGACATCATCCTGACGGTCGCCGGCCAAGCCGTCGCGAACGCGGCGGCGCTCCGCCAAGTGTCTCGCGACCTGCTGAAGGACAAGGCCGAACCTGAACCGGTCCTCGTCGGCTTCGCCCGCGGCAACGCGCAGATGCTTTCCGTCGTGCGCGTCGGTCCGGAACTCGATCCGGCGATCGCGCCACGCGCCCCGAAGCCTTGGGCCGGGGTCTCGACCCAGGTGCTTACCGCCGAGATCGCCAAGGCGCTCAACCTCAAGGGCAAGGCCGGCGTGCGGGTCACGCAAGTGCTCCCGAACTCCAACGCGGAGAAGGCTGGCCTCAAGGTCGGCGACCTCCTCGTGAAGCTGGACGGCAAGGTCATCCCGGCCCGCCGTCCGGAGGATTCCGAAGTCTTCGCCGCCTTGCTGCGCGAATACCCGGTGGGCACGGACGTCGAACTGGACGTGTTGCGCGACGGCGCGGCATTGAAGGTCACGTTGCACCTCGCGGAACTGCCCGCGCCGCCGTCGGAACTCCCGACGGTCAAGGACACCCGTTTCGGTTTTTCGGCCCGGCAGCTCGGGTATGACGACAAGGTCCAGCGCAAGGTGTCGACGGAGACGCAAGGCGTCATCGTCACGAAGGTCGAGCGTTCGGGCTGGGCGGACCTCTCGGGCCTCCGCGCCGGCGACATCGTCTACACCATCAACGCCCTGCCGGTGACCGACAACGTCACCCTGCGGGCCGCTTTGGCCAAGCTCTCGGCCGACAAGCCGCGCCATGTCGTCTTCCAGGTCCGTCGCTCGGTCTCGGGGGCCTACCTCGAGTTCGAGCCCGATTGGTCCGCCTTTGAATCTATCAAATAACACCCCATCCCCATGCGTCCCCTGAACCTTGCTCTCGCCGCCTGCTTCCTCCTCGGCGCCTCGTCCGTCGTCCGCGCCGCTGAGCCGGCCCCGAAGATCGAGGAGACCGCCCGACGCCTCTATAAGGCCCACGCCGATTCCGTGCTCACCGTGCGCGCCACCGTCGCCCTCACGATGTCCGCCGGCGACAGCCCTTCCCAGAGCCGCGACCAGACCGTCGAGGAGTTTGGCACGGTCGTCACCGCCGACGGCCTCGTCGTCGTCGCCGCTTCCTCCATCGACCCGGCGACCGCCGCCGACGGCCGCACCGTGAACATGCGCGGCAACCAGGTGAAGCTTTCGGTGACCAGCGAGGTCAAGGAAGCCCGCTTCATCATGCCGGACGGGTCGGAAATCCCTGCGGTCGTCGTGTTCAAGGACCGCGACCTCAACTTGGCCTACCTGCGTCCGGAAGCCGGCGCCGAGGAAGCCAAGGACGCCAAGTTCGTGCCGATCAGCCTCGACTCCGTCCAGAAGCTCGGGGTCTTGGATGAAGTCGTCGTCCTCTCTCGCCTGGATAAGGCGATGGGCCGGACCGCCTCCGTCGAGTGCGATGCCGTCCGCGCCGTCCTCGAGAAGCCCCGCGCCTACTATTCCATCCACCTCAGCACCACCGGCTTGCCGGTCTTCGGCAACACGGGCCATTTCGCTGGCTTCCTCACGACCCGTTTCGGTAGCGCCGGCGACAATGGCGGCATCTCGATGTCTCCGGTCGTCCTTCCGGCCGCCGAGGTCGTCAAGTCGATCGAACAGGCCAAGACCAAGCAGGCTCCGACCGCTAAGCCGGCCGAAGCGAAGAAATAAGCCTTGGCCGCGGTCCGCCCAACTTTTCCGCCTTTGGGTGGTTTAAATCCCTAGATGCCTGCGGAGAACCCAGCGTTGCCTGAGGACGAGGAAGACAAGCGGCTGATGTCGCTAGTCGCCTCCGGCGACGACGACGCGCTCCGTCAGCTCGTGGATCGCCACCATCCCCGGCTGGTCGGCTACCTGCGGGCGGAAGTCGGCTCCCAGACGACGGCGGAGGAACTGGCGATGGAGGTCTTCGTGCGCCTACACCGGGCGGCCGCGCGCTGGCGGCCGGAGGCCAAACTCAGCACCTACCTGATCCACATCGCCCATAACCTCGTCCTGAACGAGTGGCGACGGAAGACCCGGAAGCCTACCAGCACCTTGGAGTCCGCGCCGGAGCCCGGCGACGCCAGCCACGAGTCCGCCCGCAAGGTGGTCGAACTGGAGGAATCCTTCCAGAGGGCGGTGGCCCAACTCCCCCCTGAACAGCGGACGGCCATCCTCCTGCTGGTCCAGCAGGACCTCCCTTACGAGGAAATCGCCTTGGCCATGGACGCCCCGGTTTCCTCGGTGAAAACGTGGATCCACCGCGCCCGCACCCGTTTACGAGAACTTTTGAAGGACTATTATGAAAAAAACTAACCCCTGCAACCTGCCGCCCTTGGCGGGGTTTCATCCCTTGAACTGACCCATGGAAAAGCCTTCCAACAGTAACTTCGACCGCGACCTCGCCGCCGCCTTGGCGCCCGGCCAGCGCGCCTTCGTCCCTGGGTTCACCGACCGTGTCTTGGGCGCCGTCCACGCCGACCGCACCCGCCGTAAGGTCATCCGCTGGAGCTCCATCGCTTCGACCCTGGCGGCCTGCTTCGTCGCCGCCTTCGTCTTGACCCGCCCGTCGGCCGACGACGCCCTGATCCAGCAGACGCACGCCCTCTTGGCCAGCGACGAATCCGCCAAGCTCAATGCGATCCTCGGCGTCGCCGACGACCTCGCCATCCTTACGCCCGTCGTCGAAAAACCTTCGGCAGTGGTGGAGGCCCTCGCCACCACCGAACTCTAAGCCCATGCACCTGCGCCAACTGCTGCCGGTCCTCTTGGGAAGCCTCGCATGGGCGGCGGACGCCCCGGTGACTCCCGCCAACCGCCCGCCGGTGAGCGAGCCTTCGGCGGAGGAGATCCAGACCATCCGCAAGATCGTCGAGCTCACCCCGGAGCGCATCCGCGGGATGCGCGAGGCCATCGAGCACATCGAGCACATGTCGGGCGACGATCGCCGCGAATTCGCCAAGAAGCTGGCGGAGCTCGAAAACGCCAGCCCGGAGGAACGCCGCAAGGCCTTCAAGGAATTGCGCGAGCGGAGCGGCACCAGCGGCTACGGTTTCGCGACCCGTGTGCTGGAATACCACTTGAAGCAGATGCCGGCGGACCAGGCGAAGGAAGAGCGCGAAAAGTTCCTGAAGCTTTCGCGCGAGGAACGCTTTGCCTACATCCGCAAGCTCATGGAGAAGTATGGCCCGGAGATGAAGGAAGCTAAGGCTAAGTCGGCCGCCGCTAAGGACGGCGACGGCAAGCGTCGCACGCCTGCGGAGCGTCCGGCTGAGGCCACCCCGCCGGCTCCTGCGGGCCAGTAAGGCTTAGCCTTGCAGCGGCTTGATGCCCGGGCTGCGGCCGTGTTTCCAGCGGTCGTGGGCCCAGAGCCAATCGGCGCAGGCCTCGTCGCTGGAGCGCAGCCGGGCCTCGAGCCAGGCATTCGACTCCAGCGTCAGGCCGACGGAGTCCGTCGCCCTGAGCGCGTGGCTACGCAGCTGGCAGCGCCAGAAGCCGGTGCGTTCCGCCCAGAAGACGCGGGCCGACGCCTTGAAGCGTTGGGCGATGATGCCCGGGAGGTCGGTGGTCGCCACCGGGCGGCCGAGGAAGTCCATTTGCGCGCCGAGGTGGGTGCTTTGGTCGAAGAGGATGGCGGCGATCTGCCCGTTGCGTACGGCCTGCATCGTTTGGCCGAAACCGTCGCGCCGGGAGACTAGGCGCATCCCAAAGCGCTCGCGCGAGGCTTTGACCCAGACCTCGGCGGCAGCCAAGTCGAGCGGACGGTAGAGCGTGACCCAGTCGCGGCGACCGAGGTCGGCGTCGAGGAACTTCACGGCCGTCATCATCTCCATCAAGGAGAAGTGCGGCACAAAAAGCACTTGGCCCCCGGTGGTCAGCAGCGAGGCCGGGCCGGCGAGGAGTTCGGGGTGTACCTGGATGCGCGCGCGCACTTCCGCTTCGCTCAGCCGCGGCGAAGCGATGGCGTACAGCCCCATCTCCGCGGTGCGGCGGCACGAGAGCCGGCCCACGCGACGGACCCACGCGGCATCCTTCGCCGGGAAGCTGGCCGCTAAGTTGCGGGTGATGATCTGTCGGCGCAGGCCCCACAGGACCCAGCTCAAGGCCCATGCGTTTAAGCGGGCGAAGGCTTCCGGAAGGGTGGCCAGCAACCAAGCATAGATGGCGATGAAGAGGCGCATCGCCAGGCGGTCAGCGTCCCTCGACGCGGAGCGTTTCCGCGATGTCAGGCACCGCGATCAAACGGCGGCCGTAGTCGTCGCGCGCGAAATACTTGTCCGGTTGGCGCACGAGGTCGAACGGCTCGTCGGGCAGGTTGTCCTCGTCGAACTCCATCTCGTCGACCGCGTCGATCTCGTCGAAGATGTGCGACATCCGCAAAGGTTCGCCTTCGATGACCTCGGCCGGGTTGGCCAAGCTGCCGTTCTTGAGCAGGTTGACGAAGAGGCAGGGGTAGAACGCGTCGGTGTAGGTCGCGAGGTATTTGCTCAGCCACTGCCCCGGCACTTCCCAGCGGCGGGCGACGATCACGGCGTCGGCGAAATGCACGGCCGCTCCGTACCATTCGGCGACGAGCTCATGGCGATGGGCCAGCGGGCAGTCGAGCACGGTGACGATGCGTTGGACCTGCCATTGCGTCGAGCCATGCAGCACGCGATGCAAGGCCTCCATTTGGTCGACGACCGAGCGGCGGCCATCGGTGACGAGGATGGCGGCGTCCTCGGCGCCGGGGGCGGGGAGGATGGCTTGCTCTTCGGTCAGCGACCAGAGGTCGCTGGCGGGATGGTCGGTCGGCGCATCGCCCGCGATCCGGAGCGTGCGGACCTGCTTGCCGGCGGGCCAGGCGTTCTCGATCAGTTCTTTCAGGAGGATGCTGCGACCGGAACCAGCCGGACCGAGGACGAGGATAAGGGGAGTCATGCTTTGCGCCCGCAGCGGCCGAAGGGAGCGTTTTGGCCGCGGTCGCGGATCCAATGGTCCACGGCGACCAAGGCCGCCATGGCTTCGACGATGGGGACCGCGCGGGGGAGGACGCAGGGGTCGTGGCGGCCACGCGCGCTGAGCGAGGTGGCCTTGCCGTCGGGGCTCACGGTCTGCTGGGGCTTCAGGACGGTGGCGGTGGGCTTGAAGGCCACGCGGAAGACGACGTCTTCGCCGTTGGTGATGCCGCCTTGGGTGCCGCCTGAGCGGTTGGTCGCGGTGCGGATCCGTCCGCCCTTCTTCACGAAGAGGTCGTTATGGTCGCTGCCCTTGAGCAACGTGCCGGCGAAGCCGCTGCCGAGCTCGAAGCCCTTGGTCGCAGGCAAAGACAGCATGGCTTTCGCGAGCTCGGCCTCGAAGCGGTCGAAGACCGGCGAACCGAGCCCGGCGGGGAGCCCCGAGATGACGCAGCAGATGACGCCGCCGACGGAATCGCCGTCCGCGCGGGCGGCGTGGATGCGCGCCTCCATGCGTTGGGCGGTGGCGGGGTGGGGGCAGCGCGTGGGCGAGGCTTCGACCTGCTTGAGCGTCGGCGTCTTGGCCGGCGCGGGCATGCGGATGTCGGCGACGCTTTCGACCCAGGCGGTGATGGTGGCGCCACAGGCATGCTTGAGGACGGTCTTGGCGAGCGCACCGGCGGCGACGCGCGCCGCGGTCTCGCGGGCCGACGAGCGGCCGCCGCCTTCGACGGCGCGGATGCCGTACTTCGCGTCGTAAGTGAAATCCGCATGCGAAGGCCGGTAGGCGCTCTGCATCTCCGCGTAGGCGGAGGAGCGCTGGTCCACGTTGCGGATGACGATGGCGATGGGCGAACCCAAGGTGAGCCCGGTGGCCGAGAGGCCCGAGAGGACCTCGGGCGCGTCGCCCTCCTGGCGTTGCGTGGTCAGCTTGCTCTGGCCGGGGCGCCGCCGGGCGAGCTCGCTCCGCAGGAAGGCGAGGTCGAACGGGACGCGGGGCGGGCAGCCGTCGATGACGACGCCGAGCGCCGGGCCGTGGCTTTCGCCGAAGGTCGCGATGCGGAAACTGTGTCCGTGGATGTTGCCCATGTCTTGGAGAGATGCTGGTGGAAAAAAAGAACGCCGCCGAGCCGAAAGGCCAGGCGGCGTCCGTTGGCGGTTCCGCCCGGCGCGCTTAGCGGCGGAGGTTCTGCGTGATGCGGGAGACGATCTGCTGGCTCTGCTCGCAGTTGCCGAAGAAGCCGTACTTCACGGTCACCTGGGTGAAGTTCTCCTTGGTCACCGGGTCTTCGACCTTCTCGACTTCAACCTTGATCTCGAGGTCGCCGATGGCGCGGGCGTAGACGGTGACGGCCTGCAGCTCGTTGTTCACGCGCTTGTCGGATTCGCCCATGCGCTTCATGGTGTCGCTCTGCGAGTCGATGGCGCGCTTCACGGCGTTGAAGACCGCTTCAGGCGAGGCCTTGTAGCGCGTCACGAGCGAGCCGGTGACGTTGGAGTACGTCGAGCTGGCCTGGTCGGGATTGTCGACACCGACGTAGGTGTTGCAGCCGGTGAAGGCGAGCGTGGCGGCGAGGAGGGCGAAGGGAACGGCGTGCTTCATGAGAGGAGGTGTGCGGTAGGCTCCACGAAACACAGCGGACGCGGATTGGCAACCGATTTCGGGGCGGGCCCGCGGCCTCCGGGCCACGTTTTGTATCCGTTTATTAAGTACATACCGTGCCCGGCCGCGCGCGGGGCGCCGCCCCAGGATCGGCCGCCCAGCCGGGGAGGGAGGGGCCCTTGGGCCACAAACAGGAGTTATTTTAAGTTTAAACCATTGATAGACAGCAATTTGCCACATTTATTGACTGTATTCATTCATAAATGACTCCCAGGCGGCCAGATCGCGCCTGTGGATAACAAAATGGGGCATATTTCTTGACGAGTGGGGGAGAGTGGGGAAAAGTGGGTGAAATGGGGGTGCTCCCCCAGCCCATGTCTATTGGTTCCACCTCCAGTCTCTTCACCGGCATCCATCACGGAAAATTGGATGAGAAGAATCGTGTCACGATTCCGGCGGCCTGGCGTTTCGACAGCGCGGTGGAGTCGGGCTTCCTCGCGATGTACCATCCGGCGCTCGGCGCGATCGTCGTGTTCCCGCCTGTGATGGTGAAGCGCATTTCCGACGCGGCCCAGCAGGTCACGGTCAGCGATCCCGACAAGATGAACGCGCTCAGCCTGCTCGCGTCGAACAGCATCCAGGTCGCTTGCGACAAGGCCGGCCGCATCACGCTCAACGAGCACGTCGTCAAGGAAGCGCAGCTCGGGCGCGACGTCGTCTTCAAGGGCGGCTTCACCACCTTCCAGATCGTCTCGAAGAACCCGCCGGCCGTCGACCGCACGTCCGAGCACACGCAGGTCATCCTCCGCGCCCTCGGCGCGCTGGGGCTCTGAACTGGTATCCAGAAGTTACTTACACAACTCACACGTTATTCACAGCCCCGCCGCCATGACCAACCACGTCCCCGTCCTGCTGGAGGAGTGCCTCGCGCTCCTCGCCCCGCAGGACGGCCGTGCCTACATGGATTGCACGTTCGGCGGCGGCGGCCACACGGCGGCCCTGCTCGACCGCGCCCCGGGCGCGACGGTGGCCGCGCTCGATCGCGACCCGCAGGCCGGTGAACGCGCCGCGCCCCTGCTCGCGAAGTACGGCCCGCGGCTCCGTTTCCACGCCGAGAATTTCCGTGACCTTGACCGCGTCCAGGGTCGTTTCGCTGGAGTGCTGATGGACATTGGGGTGTCCTCGCATCAGCTGGACGACGCTGGACGCGGTTTCTCCTTCCGCTTCGACGCCCCGAACGACATGCGCATGGACACGCGCCGGGGCCGCACGGCCGCCGAGTTCCTGGAAGGCGCCGAGCGCCGCGAGCTCGAGCAGGCCGTCCGGGACTTCGGCGAGGAGCCCCGCTGGTTCCGCATCGTCAACGCCATCGAGGCCGCCCGTGGCACCGGCCGCTTGGCCCGCACCGCGTCCTTCGCCGAACTGGTGGCCGAAGCCGCGCCGCCGCCGCCCGGTCCCCGGGGTCCGCATCCCGCGACCAAGACCTTCCAAGGCGTCCGCATCGCCATCAACGACGAGCTGGGGGCCCTCGCGACCGCCTTGCCGAAGGCCTTCGCCAAGCTTGAGCAGGGCGGGGTGCTCGCCGTCATCTCTTTCCATTCGCTCGAGGACCGCATGGTCAAGCGCTACATGAACGAGGTCGCCGGCCGCCCCGTCGACCGCGACGACAATCGCCTGCAGGACGAACGCGTCAGCCATGCCGAGCTCCTGACCCGCAAGGCCGTCCAGCCTTCCGCAGAGGAACAGACCCGCAACCCGCGCAGCCGTTCGGCTCGCCTCCGCGCCCTTCGCCGCACCGACCCATGAGCCCCCGCCGTTTCCTCATCGGGACCCTTCTGGCCGCCACCTTCGCCGCCGCCGCCGTCGGCGCCATCCATATCATGAAGCTGCGCTTGCGCAGCGACGACGTGGGCGCCCGCATCCAGCGCCTGGAGCGCGGCATCGCCGAGTCCAAGAAGGAGCTCGACGCCTTGAAGCGCGCCCGCGACCAGACGCAGGACAGCCTGCAGCTCAAGCAGATCGCCGGCGAAGACCTCAAGCCCCCGGTGCCCGAACAGGTCACCTTCCTCCGCCTTAGCCCCACGGTCACCGCCGTGGTCCCTCTTAAGAATAATGCGAGCCCACGCGTGACGGCTCTCAACATCGCGTTCCGTCCGACGGCGGGGCAGGGAGGAAACGGCACGCGATGACCCTTCCGCACGCCAGGCGACCGCGCTTCCGTTCGCTCGCCTGGGTCGTGTCCGCTTGTTTCCTCGTCGTCGTCGGTCGCCTGGTCTGGCTCCATTGGATCGACGCCCCCAGCCTACGGGCGGAGGCGCTCCAACGGCGTTACGTCTTCCAGGAGAAGGCCTGCCGCCGCGGTGAGATCAGGGATGCGCAGGACAACCTGCTCGCCGTGTCCGAGGATGTCTGGGACATCGGCGTCGACCCAGAAGCCCTGCAGAAGGACGACCAGAACCGGGCGGCCGAGGTGGCGGCGATCCTGCGCCTCCCCCTGCTGACGGTCCGGGCCGCCTTCAATCCGCCGCCGCGCGTGGACGACGAAGGCGTCGAGCGGCGCGTGCGCTGGGTCGTGCTGGCGCGCGAATGCGATGAGCCGACGATGAAGAAGATCCAGGCGCTCAAGGTGAAGGCCTTGCGCGCCGACCTGAAGTACCGCCGCAACTACCCCAAGGGCCAGTTGGCCGCGCACGTCGTGGGCTACGTGAACAAGGAGATGGTGCCGTCGGTCGGCATCGAGAAGGCCCTCGACGGTTTCCTGCAGGGCCAGAAGGGCTGGATCGAATCCGAGCGCGATGGGCATCGCCGCGAGATCGCCAGCAACCGCCTGCGCGAGGTCGCACCGGTCGACGGCAGCACCGTGGTGCTGACGATCAACAGCCTCGTCCAGAACGCCTGCGAGGTCGCCCTCGAGAAGGCCGCGAACCAGTACACGCCGAAGTCCGGCATCATCATCGTGAGCGAGCCGCGCACCGGCCGCATCCTCGGCTTGGCCAACTGGCCGACCTTCGACCTGAACAAGTTCTTCGACCCCAAGCTCGCGCCGATGGACTTCCAGCGCAACCGCGCGGTGTCCGACATCTACGAGCCGGGTTCGGTGTTCAAGATCGTCTCCATCTCCGGGGCGCTGGAGGAGCACCTCATCACGCCCAACTCCGTCTACGACTGCGGGTTGTCGTCCGTCCCCTACAAGGGCCGCATGGTCTCGTTGCCGGCGGACTCGCACCCGCTGGGCGCCGTCGACGTCCGGCACATCGTCCGCGAGTCGTCCAACCGCGGGACGGTGCAGATCGGCATGCTCTACGCCGAGCGCTTCGGCGAGGAGCGCTTCGACAAGCTCATCCGCTCGTTCGGCTTCGGCTCGAACACGGGCCTGCTGACGGGCGCCGAGTCGGGCGGCATGCTGATCCCGCCGTCGCGCTGGGACGGCCTCACGGTGTCCCGCGTGCCGATGGGCCACTCGGTGAGCGTGACCGCCATGCAGATGCACTACGCGATGTCGGTCGTCGCCGCCGACGGGCTCCTGATGCAGCCGCAGCTGGTGCTGCGCATCGAGGACCCGAAGACCAAGCAGGTGGTGCTGACCTATCCGCCGCGTTCCAAGGGCCGCGCCATTACTTCCGGCACGGCGACGTCCATGGCCACGTTGCTGCGGGCCGTCTGCGGCAAGGGCGGCACGGCGCCGATCGCCGACATCGCCGACTACGAAGTGGCGGGCAAGACCGGCACGACGCAGAAGATCATCAACGGCAAGTATTCCTCGTCGCACCACGTCGCGTCGTTCTCCGGCTTCTTCCCGGTCAACGACCCCAAGCTCGCCATCACGGTCATCATCGACGAACCGCATGGCGAAGGCGTCGCCTACGGCGGCAAGGTCTCGGCCCCCATCTTCCGCGAAGTCGCCCTCGAGTGCATCAAGTGGCTCAACATCCCGAAGGCCAACGCCGGCGTCGTCGCCACGGCGGGTAACTCCAATCCGGCCGCGTCGCCGGCCACGCTCGTCGGTCAATGAACCGCGCGCCTAGCCAGACCCGCCTCGCCCCGATGGAACGCCCTTCTTTCCAGTCCTTGCTCCAGGGCTTGCCCGTCCTGAGCCGCTCGGGCGATTGGACGGCGAAGATCACCGGCTTGGTGACCGATAGCCGTCGCATCCTGCCGGGGTCGCTGTTCTTCGCTTTGCCTGGCCTGCGGGCGGATGGCCATGAGTACCTGGACGACGTCATCGCCCGCGGGGCCGCGGCGGTGATTTCCGCCCGCCCGGTCACGGGCCTGCCCGCCGTCGCGGCCGCGCAGGTCGCCGACCCCCGCAAGGTGCTCGCCGAAATCGCCCGCCGTTTCCATGGCCACCCCGAAACGTCGCTCCAGTTGGTCGGCGTCACGGGCACCAACGGCAAGACGACGGTGACGACGCTCCTGCGTCACCTGCTCCAGGCCGACGGCAGCCAGTGGGGCTTGGTGGGGACGGTCCGCTACCATCTGGGCCGCCGGTCGATTCCTTCTTATAAGACGACGCCGGAGTCCGCGGACCTCGCGGCCTTCTTCCGGCAGATGGCGGACGCCGAGTGCGCCGGCGCCTGCCTGGAGGTCAGCTCGCATGCGCTTCACCAGGACCGCGTGCATGGGTTCCATTTCGCCGCCGCGGCCTTCACGAACCTGACCCGCGACCACGTCGATTACCACGGCGACCTCGCGACCTACTTGGACGCCAAGACGGCGCTGTTCGATGGCCGCAACGGCGCGGTCCCGGGCGTGAGCGTCTTCAACGTCGACGATCCCGCTGGCCATGTCCTCGCCGAAGCCTGCCGGCGCCGTGGCGCGGTCCTGACCTTCGGGCTGGCGACGGCGGCCGACCTGCGCGCGACCGACATCCGCTACACGTTGGCGGGGTCCGAATTCACGGTCGTCTGGCAGGGCCGCACGGCTCGCTTCTCGTCGCCGCTCCCCGGCGATTACAACGTCTCCAACGTGCTGTGCGCCTTGGCGCTGGCCGCGGCCTTGGGCCGGGACCCGTTGGCGCTCGTCGCCGCGGTCGCCTCCTTCCCCGGCGTGGCCGGTCGTATGGAGCGCGTCGAAGCCGGCCAAGCGTTCCCCGTCTTCGTCGACTACGCCCATACGGACGACGCCTTGCGCAACGCGCTCCGCATGCTCCGCGCGATCACCCCGGGCCGCGTGCTCTGCGTCTTCGGCTGCGGCGGCAACCGCGACCGCGGCAAGCGTCCGGCCATGACCCAAGCCGTGGCCGAACTCGCGCACCTCTCTTGGGCGACGTCGGACAACCCGCGCAAGGAAAGCATCGCCGACATCTTCGCGGACATGCGCACGGGGCTGGGTCCATTGCCGACGGTGGAATTCGTCGCCGATCGCCGCGAGGCCATCGGCCGCGCCCTCGCCGCCGCCCAGCCGGGCGATTGCGTCGTCGTGACCGGGAAGGGCCATGAGTCGACCCAAGAGTTCGCCGATACCGTGGTGCCTTTCGACGACCGCCAGGTCGTCCGTGAACTGCTCGAGCTCCGGAGGGGCGCCCGCGCATGAACACCGCCTTCGCCCCCGCCGATTTGGCCGCTTGGTCCCAAGGCACTTGGACGACCCCGCCGACCGTGGCCGTCACCGGTTTCGGTACGGACACGCGCACCTTGCGCGCTGGCGATGCGTTCATCGCCCTCCAGACCGCGCGCCGCGACGGCCATGATTTCCTCGGCGATGCGCGGGCCCGCGGCGCCGCCTGCGCGGTCGTCGCCCGCCCGGTCGCGGATGCCTTGCCGCAGCTGGTGGTCAAGGATCCGCAGGCTGGGCTCCAGCGTCTGGCCGCCGCTTGGCGTCAACGTTTCCGTGGTCCCGTCATCGGCGTCACCGGTAGCGTCGGCAAGACCTCGACCAAGGATCTGCTCGGCGCCTTGCTCGGCCCGACGGCCTTCATCACCGAAGCCAACCTCAATAACTTGTTGGGCGTCCCGCTGATGCTCTTGCGCCTCCGCGCTGATCAGCATCGCTACGCTGTCATCGAAGCCGGCATGAGCGTGCCGGGCGAACTGGGCGTCAGCGCGGAAGTCATCCGGCCTGACGTGGCCATCGTGACCGCCGTCGCTCCGGTCCATTTGGAAGGCGTCGGTTCGCTCGCCGCGGTTGCCCGGGAAAAGGCGACCTTGGTGGCCGCGCTGGCGGCAGGTGGTCACGCGGTCTTGCCCGTGGGCTTGCTCGCTTGGCCTGACTTCGCGGCGTTGGCCGAGCGTTGCGTCGCCGTACGTTTCGCCGGCGAAGCCGCGCCTGCGGTGCGTCCGGCCCGTCTCGTGGAAGCCGTGTTGGGCGAAGCCGCTGGCCGTCGCACCCTGAGCCTTGATGGCGAGGTCTTCGTCCTCGGCCCGGTCTCCGATGGCTTGGCGCGCAACGCGGCGCTGGCCATCGTGGCGGCCCGGGCGGTCGGCGCCGACCTCGCGGCCCTGCGCACGTCCTTGGCCGCGTGGTCTCCTCCGGTCGGCCGCGGTAGCCTGCACGCCTTGGGCGCGCAGACCTTCTACGTCGACTGCTATAATTCCAGCCCGGCCTCGTTGCTTGACGCTGCCCGTTGTTTTGACCGTTTGAGCCGCGCAGCGGCACAGCCACGCCTGTGGGTGGTCGGCGGTATGGCCGAGCTCGGGGCGGATTCCGCGGCGCTGCATCGCGCGTGCGGCGCCGAACTCCCGGTGTCGGCCGGAGACGACGTCGTCGCCTTCGGGGGTGATGCTGCCCAGGTCTTGGCGGGCTTGCCGGCCGGTTCTGGTCGCCGCCAAGCCGTGGCCACCCTGGACGACGTCCGCGCGGCCGTCGCCGCTCATGCGGGCTTCCTTTTCGTGAAAGGCAGCCGCTCCTTCGCCCTGGAGCGCGCGCTGCCCGCCGCCCTCACGGCCCAACTTTCGTTCCACTAGGACATGCTTTACCTGCTCAACCAACTCGAATCCTTCTGGGGGCCTTTCCGCCTCTTCGAGTATATCTCCGTCCGTGCCATCTTGGCCGGGTTCACCTCGTTGGCCCTCGGCATGCTGTTGTCGGGCCCGATCATCCGGAAGCTCAGCCAGCTCCGTCAGCCCGAGCGCTCGAAGGCGTTGATGGGCGACCTCGCCAAGGAAGGCGGCAAGGTCCCGACGATGGGTGGGTTGCTGATCGGCGCCGCCATGGTCCCGTCCGTGCTGCTCTGGGCCAAGCCCAACGTCCTCGTCCTGGCTTCGCTTTTCTGTCTGCTCGGGATGGGCCTCGTCGGCTTCGTCGACGATTGGCTGAAGGTCCGTCACGGCAGTTCGGACGGCATCTCGGCGCGCACCAAGCTTGGCGGCCAGGCCGTCGTCGCCTTGTTGGCGCTCGGTATCGTGCTGCTCGACCCCGCCTACCGCAGCAGCCTCTGCCAGATCTGGCTGCCGATCCTCAACGGCCCGATCTGGTCCGACCACACCTTCGGTTTGCCCTTCGGCGTCTGCTTGGCCGTCGCGGTCGTCTTCATCGCGCTCGTCTGCATGGGGTGCTCGAACGCGGTGAACCTCACCGACGGCTTGGACGGTCTCGCCATCGGGTGCGTCCTCATCACCACCACGATCTTCGGGGCCGTCGCGTACTTGGCGGGCCACCACGACTTCGCCGCCTACCTCCGCATCAGCTACGTGCCTGGCGCCGGCGAGCTCGCGGTCTTCTGCGCCGCCTTGGTCGGCGGCAGCCTCGTCTTCCTGTGGCACAACGCGGCCCCGGCCGAAGTCTACATGGGCGACGTCGGCGCGCTGGGCATCGGCGGCGCACTCGGGTGCGTGGCTTGCCTGATGCACCAGCCCTTCCTGCTCGCGATCGTCGGCGGTGTCTTCGTCGTCGAGGCCGTCTCGGTCATCCTGCAGGTAGCCTACTTCAAGCGCACGGGCGGACAGCGCCTGTTCCTGATGACGCCCATCCATCATCACTTCCAGAAGAAGGGCTGGCCGGCGACCAAGGTCGTCGCGCGCTTCTGGATCCTCTCCTTCCTCTGCGGCCTGCTCGGCCTGCTTTCGCTCAAGATCCGATGACCGAGTTCCCCGACAGCCTCCGTCGCCGCTTGACCCGTCCGGCCGCCATCTTGGGCGCGGGCGTGAGCGGCCGCGCCGTGGCCGACGCCTTGGCGTTGGCGGGCTTCGCTTCGGTCACCTACGACGAGAAGGGGGACAACGCGGTCTTCGGGCCGGAGGAAGCCGCGCGCCATGACCTCATGGTCTACAGCCCGGGCTTCGCGCAGCCGCACCCGTGGATGCTGGCGGCCCGCCGCGCCGGCCTGCTTTGCCTCGCGGAGCTCGATTTCGGGGCGATGCTCTGGTCCGGCGCTTCCATCGCGATCACCGGTACCAACGGCAAGACGACCCTGACGGATTTCCTCTCGTTCGCGCACAAGCGGGCGGGCCTCAACGCCATTGCCTGCGGCAACGTCGGCCTGCCGTTGACCGCCTTGGCCAACACCTCCTCCAACGCCGCGTTCCTGGCCGTGGTGGAGGTCAGTTCCTTCCAGGCGGAGGACCTGCGGCACTTCACGCCCGAGACCGTCCTCTGGACGAACTTCGACGAAGACCACCTCGACCGCCACGGCGACCTCGAGAGCTACTTCCGCGCGAAGTTCAAGCTCGTGGAGCGTATGGTCGTCGGCGGCACGCTGATCGTCGGCGAATCCGTCGTGGCCGCCGCCGGCCGTTTCGGCATCGAGCTGCCCGAAGGCACGGTGGTCGCGACGCGTGCCGAAGTGGCCGACACCGTCCCGGCCGGGTCTATCTTCGAATCCTGGCCGCAGCGCGAGAACTGGGCCTTGGCCGTGCGCTATTGGCAGTCGCGGGGCATCCCCCTGCGCCACCTGGAGGAATCGGCCAAGCTCTTCCGGCCCGCTCCGCATCGCCTCCGCAAGGTCGCCGAAGCCCGAGGCATCGAATTCTGGAACGACTCCAAGGGCACCAACTTCCACGCCGTCTATGCGGCGTTGGAGCAGTTCACCATCCCGGTCCGCTGGGTCGGCGGCGGCAAGTGGAAGGGCGGGGACCTCCCGCGGTTCGCCGCGACCCTCGCCCCGCGCATCGATGCCGCGTACTTGATCGGCGAGACCGGCCCCGAACTCCAGCGTGCGTTCGAAGCCCTCGGCAAGCCCGCCCGCTATTTCCCTTCGTTGCAGGACGCCGTCGTCGCCGCCGCCAAGGATGCGCACGGCCCGGTGGCGATCCTCCTGAGCCCGGGCTTCTCCAGCTTCGACCAGTTCAAGGGCTATGCCGAACGCGGAATCGTCTTCGAACGCGCGGCCACCGCCTTGGCCAACCGCGTCTGATTTTCTCTCACCCACGTTTCCAACCCAAACCAAACCACACCACATCATGCGACCCATCATCACCGTCAGCGCCGTCGTGCTCCTGCACCTCTGCGTCATCGCCGTCCTCGTCGGAGTCAACGGCTGCCGCAGCACCAGCGGCTACGAAAAGGAACCCGACCTCTCCGCGTACTCCGCGGGCGCCCGCACCGCGGTTCCGGCCGCGCCGCTCGCCCCGGCACCGGGCCTGGCACCGGTACCCGTGCCCACCCTCGTGACTCCGAAGCCCACGAAGGTCACCCCGGTGACCCCGGTCGGCGTCGGCGGCACGCACACCGTCCTCCGTGGCGAAAGCCTCTCTCTTGTGGCCAGCCGCGAGAAGGTGAGCATCGATGACCTTGCCGCTGCGAACGGCCTCTCCCGCAGCTCGATGCTGAAGGAAGGACAGAAGCTGAAGATCCCGGCTCCGGGCGCCGCCAAGAAGGCCGCGACCAAGACGACCGACTCGAACGGCATTCCCGGCCAAAAGAAGGCCCCGTCCAACAATACCGCGCCGGCCGCCCCGGTGCCGGGCCTCGAGCCGTTGAAGATCACGCGCATGACGGCGGAAGCCGCTCCGGCGGCGCCGGCTCCCGATGCGGGCGCGCCTGCACCCGCTCCGGCCAAGAAGTAAGCCCACGCTAGCCCCGGTCCGTCGCCATGATCATCGCACCCAAACAGGAGAGCCCCCGTTTCCTCGGGAGCCACGCCTTTTGGATCGCGGTGATCGCGGCGGCGCTGGTCGGCTTCGGTCTCGTCAATCAGTATAGCGCGGGCATCTCGCTCAGCGCCAAGAACCGCACCGCGGCCTTCGAGCGCCAACTGATGTACGTCCCCTTCGCGCTCTTGGCGGGCTGGCTCGCCTTCCGCGTGAACCTGGAAAAGCTCCGCGCTTACCGCTGGTACATCCTCGGTGCGGCCATGCTCGCGATGTTCGCGGCCCGCGTGCCCGGCCTCGGCGTCACCGTCAATGGTTCTTGGCGTTGGATCGACTTCGGTTTTTTCCGCCTGCAGGCCTCCGACCTCGGCAAGCTCGCCCTCGTCATCGTCCTCGCCGACATGCTGTCTCGCATCCAGCGCCACACCATCGAGCTCCGGCAACCGGTCTTCCGCCTCAGCTCGCGGGAGCCTTATCTTTTCACCCCGGCCGGTTGGTTGGATTGCCGCGAGGGTTTCGTGAAGCCTTGCCTCCTCATCGGCTGCATCTGCTTCGGCATCGCGCTCGGCCCCGATCTCGGGACCATCGTGCTCTGCGCCACCGTCGGCGGCACGATGATGTACGTCTCGGG